>CABQGZ010000336.1 GCA_902463835.1 uncultured Lachnospiraceae bacterium | reverse complement strand
CCATAACATATATTCGCGATGCGAACGATAACGTGACGACAATTCGTCGCCCGGACGCTGTCATAAGGTTTGACTATGAAAATAACCGCATCACAGGTATATACGATCCCAGCGGATATCTTCAGAATTATACATATGATGGGAATGGAAGGGTAGTATTGGCTACAGGGAAAGCATATGAGACATATCTGGGGCCAAGCTTCTCCTATGCCTATGATTATGGTCAGACGACGGTCAAGGATCGGCAGCAGAGAAGTGTTACCTACCAGTTTGACACATGGGGAAGATCCACGTGTGCTTATGACGATCAACAGAATATTTATTCCCAGAGTTATATGGCGGACTCGACCACTAGTAATGGAATTTTTTCAAACAATAAAGTGCAGATTGCATCCAATGGTGTTACTTATGTGGAGAATTGTTTAAAAGACGGCTGTTTCTTCTGGGGGCTTCTAAATTGGACGCCTCACAAGGAATCAGGTGACAATGCTACGATTTCCGTGTTGGATCAGCGGCCGCCCATTACAGCCACAATGCTCAAGATAACTTCGACGGATGCGCAGAGCAATTATGTACAGCAGAATGGGCCCATGGGCTCTGCAGCACGGGAATATACGCTGTCAGGCTATCTAAAGACAGAAAATGTCCAGTCATCCAGTATGGGCGCAGGACTTAAGGTTGCTACGAACAAGAACAGAAGTTTCTTTTCTGAATTTTTGAAGGGCACGACGGATACGGACAGTAACGACGGATTTGAGCGGGTGAGCGTAACATTTACCCTTCAGTCGGGAGAAAGTATTGACTATGTCGCTGCGGGGCTTTACAGTGCTTCGGGTACGGTCTATATTGACTGCCTTCAGCTTGAGGAGGGCAGTACACCGAATCAGGTGAATCTGCTGGATAATTCAAGCTTCGAACGGTTTGCAGATGGAGTGCCGGATTCCTATTCTGTCTCCCCAGCAGGATTGTCCGTAAGCCAAGGGCCTGCCCGATCTGGCTCAAGAAGTGTGCAGATTACCGGTGCTGCAGGCGCAGAACGCAGCATTGATCAGACGATTTCTTTGGCTGGTTCCGCAGGGGATGTGTATTCCTTTGGTGGCTGGGCAAAAGCGAATTCCGTGTCCGCGGTATTTGATACTGCACCCCGGTTCTGTCTGATATTACGGGCGCTCTACAGTGACGGTACAGAGGAGAAGAAAATATGCAATTTCAATTCCAATGTATTCGCGTACCAGTTTGCGATGGAGACATTTATCGCAAAAAAGGCATATTTAAGCATTCGCGTCAGCGCCTGTTATTACGACAACTGCAACACAGCTTGTTTTGATAATCTCTTCCTCTATCGTGATACGGCGCAGAGCTATACCTATGACAGTAACGGAAATGTGGTCTCTACGGCAGATTACGCGAAGCAGCAGTCATTCTTTGCGTATAATGACAACACCCTTTCCAAGCTTGTGGATCCTTCGGGCACAAGCTATGAATATCTGTATGACAGCAAGAAGAACCTGACGACAGCTCGCAGCAACGCAGGCATTCAGTATGATATATCTTATGATAGTCATGGAAATGTGCTTTCGTCTTCCATTTACAGCAGTATGGGTTCTTCCAGTGTCCAGACAGGAAAAACGTATTACATCCGCTTAAAAGGCAGCGGCAAGTATATGACAGCCGAAAATGCCGGAACTGCGGACAATACGAACGTAGCCCAGGCAGATTTTACAGGTGCGGACAATCAGAAATGGAAGGCGGAGCAGACAACTGATGGCTATTACCGGCTTACACCGGTACATGCTCCGGCCAGTGCGTTGTATATTGCAAATGCAAGCAACACTTCCGGGACAAATGTTGCAATCCGTACTTATAATGGAAATACGGGACAAAAGTTTAAAACTCTTCCGCAGGATGATTATACATATAAGCTGGTTCCCCAGTGCTCCGGGGATGGAAAGCTTGTAACGGTTAATTTTTCCGGCCAGAATACCAATATAAGCCTGATCACGCGTCAGCCAGGCAACAATCCGGATCAGGAATGGTACTTCGAAGAGGCCTCCAGCTCTCCGGTGACGGAGGTGGAAAGCGGTGGAATCTACCGGCTGCGGGCCCGCCACAGCGGAAAATATGCAGCAATCAAGGATGCATCCGCCCAGGCAGGAGCTGCGGCGCAGCAGTGGGAGTTGACGAGTGGGAAGGAACAGCGGTTCCGGATCGTCAGAAATGGAGACACTAATTATTACACGATAGCTCCGATCCACGCAGAAGGTCTTCTGCTGGAAACTGCTGGGGATACCGCGGGTTCCGGATCTAAAGTGGTAAAACAGGGAAATTCCACCATAAATGATGGAAAGATGTTCCGCTTTACATATGACGCGGCAAAAAAGGCGTTCCGGATCTGTCCGAAATCCAGTGAGACAGAATGTCTTACGATTGACGGTGCGAGTGTTTCTAATGGCGCGCTCCTTACGCTTGCAGGAAACGGAACAGCTAATAACCAATATTTTGTCCTTGAGAAGATATCCGACAGCATTACCAGCAGTGCCACTTATCAGAACAACGGAAACTATCTGCATACCGTGACCGATGAGCGGGGGAATACCACCACCTATGCCTACGACAGCCGCGGCTTTATGACGGGCGTCACAACGGCGGATGGCAATGAGACAACCTATGAGTACGATTATAGTGACAATCTTGAATCTGTATCAAGTAATGGAAGCACGGTATGGTATTATCAGAGGCCGGACGGCACCCTTACGGATATTATTTCACCTTCCGGTACGTTCTATACTTTTGAGTATGATTACTGGAATCGGGAAACTGGGGTTATGGTTGGGGGTGCGCTTGAAAGTACAGCACTCAGCGAGATACAATACAAAAATGAGTACACGTCACTGGTATCAAGATTCAATTATGGCAACGGTGCGTATAAAAATTATGAATATGATAATCTTGACCGGCTGACAGCGAGTTATACAAACGGCACACAGACCACCACCTATGTCTACGATAAATCCAACCGGGTATACAGTCTGAAGGATTTTCAGTCTGGCCTTACCTGGAATTATGAGTATGACCTGATCGGAAGGACACAGGGAATCAAGGGCTCGGATGGAAGAAGCGTGCGCTTTGTCTATGACCGCTATAACCGTATCGTGGAAACAAAGGTGTCTTTTGCAGATATCGCGTTAAAGAATGGATATATCTATGGTGACACGGCTGTTGCAGGGCAGGAAAACGGTTTGCTCTACGGCGTGAAGCTCAACGGTGTGCAGAAGCTGGCGTACGACTACGATGAACTGGGCCGTCTGAAGACCAGGACGGTCAGTACGGGTACACCCTTTGTAACGGAATATGGGTATCTGGAGGGGGCAGATCAGAACACAACCACCTCCATAGTCAAGACGGTAAAAAACGGGAATGACATTCTGGAATATGCTTATGATAGTGTGGGAAATATTACAAGTATCTCCAAGAATGGCACCGTGGCGGAGCGCTATACCTATGACGGATTGAACCAGCTGAAAACCATCACCAGAGGAAGCGATGTATGGGAATACACCTACGATGACGGTGGGAATATTCTGTCTGTCAAAAAGAATGGTGTTACGGAAAAGACATATGCCTATGATGAAAATTGGGCGGATAAGCTGACATCCTTTAACGGCCAGACAATTACGTATGACGAAATTGGGAACCCGCTCCAGTACCGGAATGGGTATGGCTTCACCTGGACAGGAGGAAGACAGCTGAGCACCATAACCAAAGGAACAGATAATATCTCCTATGCCTACGATGCAAATGGGCTGCGCACGTCAAAGACAGTAAATGGAACCACCACCGATTATTACTGGTTAAACGGCGTGCTGCAGGGACAGAAAACCGGCAGCGAGTACATCACGTTTCTCTATGACGGGGACGGTGCAGCATATGGTATGCTGGTGAAAAACGGTGAGGCGGAAAGTTATTATTACTATGTCTACAATGTCCAGGGCGATGTGATCGGTATCCTTGACAGCGTCGGGAATAGTGTGGTAAGTTATAGCTACAATGCATGGGGCGTATTAGAATCCGTCACTGGGACGCTGGCGAATACGATCGGACAGGAGAATCCGCTGCGGTATCGTGGGTATTATTACGATGGGGAGACGGGATTCTATTACCTGAACAGCAGGTACTATGACCCGGAAACTTGCCGGTTTCTGAATGCAGACTCACTGCTAAATGTGCAAGCTGGCATATTGGGTTATAATATGTTCGCATATTGCCTAAACAATCCGGTGAATATGGCAGATACCTCCGGTAATCTTCCATTTCTGCTTATTGCTGCAGGTATCGGAGTAGTCGTAGGAGCTATAGTAGGCGGTGTGACTGCAGCTAAAAATGACGGAAATGTTATGGCAGGGATTGGCGTAGGCGCTTTAGTAGGTGGACTGGCAGGGCTTGGATTAGGTGCTATGGCAGGAGCAATGCTGGCGGGTAGTGTGACGGCAACAACAACTGCCGTAGTATCTGGCGCAGGAACGCTTTCAACTACGATAGGTACGGGTGGTCTTGGTGCTGGCATGACCTATATTGCAAATAATTTGCAGCAAGCAGGAAATAAAATTTCAAATGGTGTTGCAGCTATAACACAAAAAATTGTTCCGAAAACACCTGCGAATCAGGGTAAACCATTTGAAGCTGGGAAAACCGGTTTTCAATACGGTGTTGATCCCAATACACTGATTCCTCAAAAAGATTTGACAACATTAAATCTACAAAGGATGGCCGACGCTGTAAAGTTT
>CABQGZ010000335.1 GCA_902463835.1 uncultured Lachnospiraceae bacterium | reverse complement strand
GAAAGCTGCCGCCATTCAGAATCCGTCGGAGGATTACGCTGACGTTATTCGTGACGTTGCTTACATTGATGACGGCGAAGATTACCACAAAGTAGACC
This sequence comes from uncultured Lachnospiraceae bacterium, assembly GCA_902463835.1. Classification (GTDB taxonomy): domain Bacteria; phylum Bacillota; class Clostridia; order Lachnospirales; family Lachnospiraceae; genus 14-2. The sequence goes on along the minus strand of CABQGZ010000335.1, from coordinate 4,695 downwards.
TGTACGGTACGTCGTCTCCCGAAAAACTCCCCGTCGTGATTGAAGTTCACGGTGGCGGTTTCGTTGGCGGCGATCGTGCAAAGAATACTTCGCATTGTGAATTCTTTGCAGAGCGTGGCTATAAAGTCGTCGCTACCGACTATCCTCGTATTCCCCGCAACGGCGATTTCAAAGATAGCATTCAGGCTCTGTTCACCAGCTATCAGTGGGTAGCCGATCACGCTGACGAATACGGCTTTGATATGTCCAGAGTTCTTCTCAGCGGTGACAGCGCTGGTGGCTATTATGTTCTGCTTTCTTGCGCAATCTCCAATTCTGAAGAATTGCAGCAGTACTTTGACATCACCTTACCCAGCTTTGACTTCAATGGCTATGTCACAACCTGCCCGCTTGCCGACATTCGTTCCATGCAGGATGATCTCCATCAAGACAACGGTCCTAACGCACATATAGCACAGGCTATCGGCGCAAATCTTTTGCTTGATGAAGATTTAATGTCTCATCTTGATTTAATGCAGTCTGTAGATGCTACTGCTTTTGAGGGACTGTACATGCTGACAACGCCCGATGACACAGTGACCGGCAAAGCGGTTCTTACTTTCGATCAGTATCTCACTGATAATAATGTTGATCACGTTACCGTATCTTATGACAGTGTAGAGAACGACATTGGCCACACTTTTAATATCAGTCACCCTGATTTCTCCGAGAGCAAGGTTGCCAACCAAGATATGGTTGACTACTGTGATACGCTCATTTCTAAATAATTGCCATTCTCTTCTCCTTGTAGACCGGTACAGTAGTAAACAGCTGCTGTACCGGCCTTTTTTGCATTATCACTGCATGAGTTTTCTATGATGTAATGATACTAATAGACGAGCAAATAATGTTGCGTAGGAAATAAAAAAGTCTACGCTAGTTTGCTTGAAAAGACATCACCAAGAGTGCTATTTTTGAGGTGGTCCATCCAAAAATTGTATGAAGGAGAATGGTGAATGAAGCACTATGTAGCACATGGATTATTACTCATCTGCACAGCGGCGCTGGTATTGAGCGGCTGCGACGCATCCTCATCCCAAAGTGTAGAGGTCACGGCAATCAATGAAAGTGGCACTCTGGCTTGTGTGGGGGATAGCATTACCTTTGGAGCAGGCGTGCAAAAAACGAGAGATACAGATTCGTATCCCGCAATACTACAAACACTGTTGGGCGACGCATGGACGGTTGAAAACTTTGGAAATCCGGGCTGTACCCTAATGACCGGCACTAATCGCCCATACATTGAGCAGAAAGAATATAGGGCATCACTTGACATGGCTGCAGATGTATACTTAATTATGTTAGGTACTAATGATGCGAAGTCCGATTTCTGGGATACAGACACTTTTGTGGAAGAATATGAGTCATTTCTTTCGACGTATGAGGATGTCAACCCAGATGCACAGATTATTTTGATGACACCCCCCTGCGTATACGCGGACGACAGCGACAATCCCGAGTATTACAGAACGATGGCGAACAATGTAGACGCGGAAGTTGTTGCTGCCATCCACGCGGTAGCTGAAAAGGCAGATGTGCCGGTCATCGATCTGCATACTTTCACGGCGGGGCATCCCGAATGGTTTACGGACGGTCTGCACCCCAACAAAATAGGAAATTCTGCTATTGCCCAGTATATCAACTATCAAATTACCGGCACAGAGGGCGAGATTACGCTTCCGACCGTAGTTTCGCTGCCGGAAGATACTGTGATTGGATGCGTAGGTGATAGCACGACCTATGGCTCCGGCGTTATGAAGACCCGTGACACTGAATCCTATCCGGCGCAGTTGCAGGAGTTGCTAGGCGGCATTACAGTGGAAAACTACGGAATGGGCAGCCAGACTGTGATGCCCGGAACGGATGCCCCTTACCGGGAACATACCATCTATCGAACCTCACAGAAAGAGCCCTGTGATATCTACATTATTATGATGGGTACAAACGATGCTAAAAATGCCTATTGGAACACGGAGAAATTCCGTACAGAGTTTCTAGATTTTGTACAGGATTACCAAAATCTAGCTTCCGCCCCCAAAATCTATCTGATGACACCTGTAACCGTGTATGTAGCAGAAGGTCAAGAAAGCGTAAATTTTGATATTAATGCAGACTATCTTGAGCAAGCGTCTCGGATTGTTGAAGAGGTTGCGGAAGAATTGAATCTACCGTTAATTGATATTCACACCTTGACGGCAGGTCACCCGGAGTGGTTCGCTGATGGTGTCCACCCTAATGCACAAGGCAATGCGGCTATCGCTCAAGCTGTTTATGAAGCCTTGCTTGCAGTATAAGTCGTGGTAAATCTTACCAATCAAAAGGCAAGGAACACAACAAACGATAACCAATAAAATTTGTATTGAAAGAATGATTATACCGCAGTCCGGCATACAATATGTTATCCTATTTTTGCTTTCATTTGACTAATTCTATTTATCCAGAGCAAGATTTCTTTCTTCGCTAACGTGTATGCCTCTGGATTCTTGACCACCATTTGACCACTACTGTGCAGTCGCCCTGCAAAATTTCAGAAAAGCCTGTTGTGACAACCAACAATGGGCTTTTTCTTGCTTTTGAGTCAACTGTGCAGAACCAACAAAATTTACGTTTTATCGTCGGTATATACCACCTTGTCGTAGTTCTCCGACCGAATGCCTATAAGTAACAGCGCTATCCTGTATAGATTTCCAAAATGCAGCGTTACATCGTCCGTTTCTATTTTCTTGCCCGGCTTTATAGAACGTAGTCTCACGTCGTTTTTTACACATTTTCCAACTCACTTTTTATCGACCGCTATGCTATAATCAACTACATCCAAGCTTAATACTGTATAAGGTTGTTTCTATGGCACGAATTGATGTTCTGTATAGAAACTGCTTATATGGGAAACAGCAAATCCAACAATATTGGCATCAAAAATTCTATTCTGGCATAATGCGATTTCATTGACCTTTACGCGCTCTATGCACTATAATGGGTTTAGCTTAATTGTAAATAACATATTCGGGAGATAGACTTATGCTAGATTTATCCCAATTGAGTAAATACAGAGAAAACAACCGCATAGAAGCCAAAAAAGCACAAGGCGGTTTACCCCATAGCATCTGGGAGACATACTCCGCTTTTGCCAATACTTTCGGCGGTTATATTCTGCTTGGCGTTGTAGAAAATGCAGACAAGAGTTTTTCCAGTGTGCAACTTGCCTCTCCCGAAAAACTTGTTTCTGACTTCTGGAACAGCGTCAATAATCATTCCATCGTCAATGTAAATATTCTTTCTGACCGAAATGTACAAATTGTAGAAAGCGGCGGCAACCGGATTGTTGTTATCGAAGTGCCCCGCGCTGACCGCCACGATAAGCCGGTCTACACAGGCGTTGATCCTTTTTCGGGAACGTATCGTCGAAATGGCGAGGGTGATTACCGCTGCACCAAGGATGAAGTGCGCGCCATGATGCGGGATCAGGCGGATATTTCGCAGGACGCCCGCGTCATGGATACTATGACGATAGACTGCCTTGATACGGACACCATTCGCCGCTATCGCCAGCGCATGGATAATCTCCGACCCGGCCATGTATGGTCAGAATTAGCTGTGGAGGATTTTCTGCACCGCATCGGTGCTATGGCACGAGACGCAGATGGCAAGCTGCGCCCCACTGCTGCCGGATTGCTTATGTTCGGCCATGAATACGAAATTGTACGCGAGTTCCCACATTATTTTCTGGATTATCAAGAGCATGACCGTTCGGCTACAGAAGATGAACGGTGGACAGATCGTATAGCCTCCAGTTCCGGCGACTGGAGTGGTAATATTTGCGATTTCTACTTCCGTGTATACAACCGAATCGCGCAGGATATTAAAGTGCCTTTTAAACTGGAGGGTACAGATCGCATTGACGACACCCCTCTGCATAAGGCTTTGCGCGAGGCTTTGGCAAACGCCTTGATCCATGCTGACTACTATGACCGACGCGGTCTGGTGATTCAAAAATGGCCGGATAAGATTCGCATTGCCAACCCCGGAGCTTTCCGCATCAATGTGCAGGAGGCCCTTGTCGGCGGCGTATCTGACCCGCGAAATGAGTCACTCATTAAGATGTTCAACCTGATCAATGTCGGTGAGCGCGCGGGCAGCGGTTTGCCGAGCATCCGTACCGTCTGGCAAAAGCAGGGCTGGCAGGAACCGGAAATCGTAGAAAGCTTTAATCCAGATCGCACAACACTGTTGCTGCCGCTTTCCGCCAATAAAGCGGCGGCAAAAAGTGGCGATAAAAAAGTGGCGACAAAAAGCGGTGGAAAGTCTAGTTTTATCTCAGAGAAGCGAAAGAACGACATTCTTCAATATTTGACCGACACACCGGAAGCCAGCAGCACCCAAATTGCCGACGCCATAGGCTTGCAAGTTTCCCGCACAAAGATGTATCTGTCAGAATTAGTTTCTGACGGAGCTGTTGTTGCGGAGGGAAGCAGCAGGGCGAGAAAATATCGATTAAAGTCGTAAGATAGTAGAGATTCTATCTCCTGTATGAAGGGTTAGGGCGGTGCTATGGAACATCATCTACAGGATTTAACTCAGCTGGCTATTATTGGGAACGGGTTTGATTTGGCTCATGGATACCATACACGATATGTGGATTTCACAGAAAGCGTTGGA
>CABQGZ010000334.1 GCA_902463835.1 uncultured Lachnospiraceae bacterium | reverse complement strand
AACATCAGCAATTTCGCCTATTGGCTTTTCACAAAACATCATTTTATTCGCTCCTAACCTATATATTTGCGATGAGCAATCTTTACATTGCTCTGCTTGACCATTGCATACTGCAAGGTCGTATCTATTCGTTGATGCCCCAGGAGCCGTTGCAGCTGCTCCACGGGCATTCCTTTGTCAATCGCCATTGTAGCGAGAGTTCGTCTGAATTTGTGCGGATGCACTCTCGGAAGTGCAAGCCGCTTGCCAAGTTCACGCAGTCTTGATTCTACGCCGCCAATCTGCAATCTTTCGTATGGCGCTTTCAGCGACACAAACAGGGCATTGTTGCTGTCCGTTCTTTGTGCAAGGTAGTTCTGAAGGTGGATTTTGGTTCTGGCATCAAAGTAGACCATTCTCTCCTTGCTGCCTTTACCAAACACCACGCACTCTCGCTCCTCGAAGTTGATGTCATCCCGATTGAGAAGCACCAATTCGCCAACACGCATTCCGGTCGATGCCAGCATATCAATCAACGCCAGATCACGCAAAGAATCGCAATGGTCACGCATGGTTTCCAGTGCTTCATCTGTATAGGTTTCTTTGATGGTCACAGCTGTTTTCACCTTATGAATCCTGCGTACCGGGCTTTTCAAGATGTAATCTTCATCTTCAAGCCAGGAAAAGAAGCTGGATAAGATTCTGCGGATGTTGTCAATCGTAACCTTACTGGATTTTCGCTCTGTCTGATAGCCAGTCAAATAGGAACGCAGATCATTGGTTGTAATGTGCGTAATCCCTTTTCCAATTTTCTCAGCCATGGTTTCGATTGTCTTTCGATAGTAAGCAAGTGATTTTTCGGAGCACCCTTCAATTCGCTTTGCCGAAAGGAACGCACAGATCAACCGTGCATTTTCTGTATTCGCATTCTCGGTTGCAATACTATCGTTTCTCTGTAACTCATATTCGGAAAGATTATGCTTCAGTACTCGCCGCAGCTGCTCCGCCTGTCCATTATCAAGATATGCCAGCATATCTCTTAGCACATCATTTACAAATTCATCATTCATAGTCTGTTCTCCTTTTATGATTAGGGAATGACTATGGAGTGGCAATCCTTAGTATAAATTCCTGCCACTCGCAGAAGTTATGGGTTAGGTCGTAAACGAAAATTTAGAGCAGCAGACAAAGGCGTTATACCAAAGTTGGTTTGTAGACTATCTGCCTTTTGAAGGAATCATCCCAGAAGGATGGCACAAGGGAACTCTTTCTGATTTGGCCGATGCTATAATTTGCGGAAAAACCCCGTCAACCAAGCATTCTGAATACTACGGAAACGAGGTTCCGTTTATCACCATTCCAGATATGCACAACCAAATATATGCAGTTTCCACTGCTCGTAGCTTGTCAACAGTTGGTGTAGCATCCCAGTCTGGAAAAATGCTCCCCAGAAACAGCACATGTGTCAGTTGTATAGGTACCGCAGGATTAGTATGCATGGTTGCGGAACCGAGTCAGACCAATCAGCAGATCAACTCCATCGTTCCTTCTCCTGATGTCTCACCATACTACATATATCTGTTAGCAAAGACCTTGTCTGACACGATACAAAATCTTGGTTCTGGTGGCAGCACCATATGCAACCTAAATAAGAGACAATTTTCTGCTATTGAGGTATTGATACCATCTGTAGAATCAATGCAGAAATTTGACAAAATAGTTTGTCCACTTTTTGAAGCAATCCATATCAACCAAGTTGAAAATCTACGGCTTGTTGAATTAAGAGATACACTATTGCCGAGGCTCATGTCTGGTGAGATTGATGTCTCCAACATCCAGCTCTAAGCCACTAAATTTTCGTTTATCGCATTATTTAACTCAATTTTTTCGTCTAATGACTTCAAAACACTTGCAATTTTCTTTTGCGTATAAAAATCAACCATAGGAACTGCATACTGCATTATTGAGGTTTTATCACCTCGTGGCATTTTTGTTCCTTTGGATGTCGCCATTGAGTATGTGAAAAAATCATCATCTGCAAGTACATAATATAAGAAATTACTATCCGTATTAGACTTTGGAACAAAGACTAATACATCGTTTGAGCAACCACCATCATATCGGGCTTGCCATATTTTTTTGAAATATGGACGAATATTAGAAACGAGGACATCACCGCTTTTATATTCCTGTGTTAAAGAAACAGTCGGTAAAGAGCTTGCATCTGTTATCCCACTTTTGTTTGACAGCATATTCTCGGTCGATATATAGCTTTTAGTATTTAAGTTTGCTACTTCAACTTTTCCTTTGCGAAAATCGCAAATATCAGAAAGCTTACACTTCATAACCAATTGCCCCCAGCTTCTTACGGATTTCTGCTTCAAGTTCATGAGACTTAGCAAACATATCAGAAAGCTCCGAGGTCAGGCGAGCCATTTTTTCATCAAACGGTTCACTATCTTCTTCCTGTTCTTCAATGCCAACATAGCGCCCAGGAGTCAGAATATAGTCCTGCTTTTCAATAGTCTGCAAATCAGCCACCGCACAGAATCCCTTCACATCTTCCAGAGTTCCGTTTTGGAATGCTTCAAAGGTGTCTGCCAGTTTCTGAATATCTTCATCCGTGAAGTCTCTGTGCTTGCGGTCAACCATATAACCCATCTTGCGGGCATCAATAAACAGCGTTTTTCCTTTCTGCTTTTTGTTTTTGCTAATGAACCAGAGCGTAACCGGAATCGTCACGCTATAAAACAGCTGCGTAGGCAGGGCAACGATACCTTCCACCAAATCGGCGTTGATAATATTCTTTCTGATTTCACCCTCACCGGAGGACTGCGTAGACAGTGCACCGTTCGCAAGTACCAAACCAATCTTGCCGTTTGGCGCAAGGTGGTGGATCATATGCTGAATCCATGCGTAGTTGGCATTACCGGCAGGCGGCGTTCCGTACTTCCAGCGAACATCATCCTGCAATTTGTCCTGTCCCCAGTTGGACAGATTAAAAGGCGGGTTTGCCATAATGAAATCCGCACGAAGATTGGCATGAAGGTCATTGAAGAACGTATCAGCCTGATACGGACCGAAGTTTGCATCAATGCCACGAATCGCCATATTCATCTTCGCCATTTTCCAGGTATCCGCATTGGATTCCTGACCATAAACAGAAATGCTTTGACGATTGCCGCTGTGTGCTTGAATAAACTTCACACTCTGCACAAACATACCGCCAGAGCCGCAGCACGGGTCATACACACGGCAATTATTGAACGGCTTCAGGATGGCAACGATTGTCTTAACAATACTGGACGGTGTGTAGAACTCGCCGCCCTTCACACCTTCGTAAGCAGCGAACTGTGCGATACAATACTCGTAAGTTCTGCCCAGAAGATCCTTGCCTTCCTCAGTATCAGACATATCCATATTGGTGAACAGATCAACGACATCACCCAGAACTCGCTTGTCCAAATCCGGGCTTGCGTAATTCTTCGGAAGCACATTTTTCAGAGATTTGTTTTCTGCTTCAATCTCTCGCATCGCTTCATCAAGGACTGTGCCAATTTCCGGAGTGTGAGCCGCAGCTGCAACCGTAGACCATCTTGCTTTTTCCGGGACAAAGAAAATATTCTCACCCAAATACTCGTCACGATCTTCTTCAAAGCCCTCACCCTCTGCAACAAGCTCGTTATATTTTCTCTCAAATGCACTGGAAATATAGCGAAGAAAAATCAATCCGATGATTACCTTTCTATATTCAGCGGCAGGAATGTGCCCCCATAACACACAGGCAGCATCCCAAATCTGTTTTTCAAAGCCAATGTTGGCATTATTCTTTTCAGCCATTGTTAGTTCCTCTTTCTTACCACTTATTCAAATCAATAATTTTCCATATCTCTTTCCGCCCACTCTGCGGATATAGTCCTTTTTCTGCAAGGATTCCATGATGCGCTTCTCGCCTTTTTTGATATATTCTTCAAGCTCAAATTGCCAGTTCTTTTCTGCTGACATAGCTGCACCTCGCCTCTTGCTCAATACGCAATCCTAAAATAATCAAGATATGCCTTATATCTATCCTGCGCAGCAAGGCAGGTATACATCAGATAACCGTTTTCCTTACCCCACTCCTTTAAGCCTCGATAGTAAAACATTTTCAGATTATCCTCTATAATAAACGGAACAATATTATATTTCAGGCACTCTTTAAACATAATCAGCCTGCCAACGCGTCCATTGCCATCCTGAAACGGATGAATCCTTTCAAAACACACATGAAAATCCAAAATCTCTTTAAACGTCTTACTCTTTTTCGCATTATATTTTGCCAAAAGTGCTCGCATCTGCTCGCTGACATCTTCTGGCAAAGCCGTATCTCTGCCTCCAACCTCATTAGGAAGCTTTTTATAATCACCGACAGCAACCCAATCCTTACGCGCATCACTCGTGCCGGTTTTCAAAATAAAGTGCAATTCCTTTATCAGCTTTTCAGATAAAGCAGTCTTTGCCTTATCTATAAGCAAATCAATACAGCGAAAGTGATTAGCAGTTTCAATAACATCATCCACGTTCAAAACTTCATTTTCCGCACCAATCGTATTCGTTTCAAAAATATAACGCGTCTGCTCATGTGTCAGTCTGCTGCCTTCCATATGATTAGAATTATAGGTCAACTCAATTTGCGTTTTATGATAGATGCCGCCTGCATATCTGCTTGCTTTTTCTTCCTGCAGAACCTTTAACAAGCTACGCTCGCCCTGCTTAATCTTATTAACACGCTCCGGTTTTACTGCCGTTTCCGGAATACTCCATGTTCTGCCATGCAGCTCTGCTCCCTGCAC
>CABQGZ010000333.1 GCA_902463835.1 uncultured Lachnospiraceae bacterium | reverse complement strand
GAATGCTTTTTTAAAGTTATGGTTGTTGTAGGGGAAAAAGAAAAAGCGCTTGTTGAGGCAATCATGTCAGAATGTACCGATGAATTATATGATATATATAATCAAACCCAGGAAGGAAATGGACAAAGATGGTTAATGATTGACTTGGAGGATAAAGAAAGTTTGTATAACGATGTTTTGCGTTTGATTCAGATTTGCAGAAACGTTTGATACGGGTATTTGGCCAATTGATAGTTAGACGATGAAAAAACAAATTATGAACGGAAGAGGAGGCAACTATGATACATGAAACAGAAAGATTATATCTGCGTGAAATGTCTCAAGGTGACTTCAAAGCTTTATGCCAGATACTGCAGGATGAAGGAACTATGTATGCCTACGAAGGTGCATTTTGTGATACGGAGGCGCAGGAGTGGCTTGACAGACAGATTTCCCGTTATGGAAAATGGGGCTTCGGGTTATGGGCGGTTATCCTGAAGGCAACCGATGAAATGATCGGTCAATGCGGACTTACCATGCAGCCGTGGAAGGATGAGGAGGTTCTTGAGATCGGGTATCTCTTCAATAGAAATTACTGGCACAAGGGATATGCGACAGAAGCCGCCAGGGCGTGTAAGAAATATGCCTTTGAAATACTGAAAGCAGATGAAGTATGCTCTATCATCCGGGATACCAATACAGCGTCCCAGAATGTAGCCATAAGAAACGGTATGGCAAAGACAGATACATGGATAAAGCATTATAAAGGCGTAGATATGCCGCATGATCGTTATGTTGTGCGATGCTGATAACTTCCTAAAATTAAATGTGTGAAATACGAAAAAACGGAGACATAATGCCCGCATTATGAAAAGATAATCGAGTTTTTCTGTCACACGATTGCCTTTCAGTTGTCTAATGGTATGTAGGAGGTAAAAAGCCATGAAAAATATAACCAATGAAGAACTGGTGGCTTTGATCGAAAAGGCCACGAACGGGGAGAAAGAATCTCTGGAAACAATCATTCTCAGCGTACAGGGGTTGGTATTTAACCTGTCCCTGCGTATGCTCGGTACTTTCCACGACGCGGAGGACGCCACACAGGATATCCTGCTGAAGATTGTGACGCATTTGTCCTCTTTTAAAGGTGAGAGTTCATTTTCCACCTGGGTATTCCGCATTGCGACAAACCATCTGAAAAATTATCAGAAGCATATGTTTGCAAAATTTCCCCTTAGCTTCGAATTTTACGGGAATGATATCAAAAACGGAAAAATTGACGATGTGCCGGATTTGACGCAGAATGTAGAAAAATCTATTTTAGCAGAAGAACTGAAATTGTCCTGCACGAATGTCATGCTCCAATGTCTTGACGCCGAAAGCAGATGTATCTTTATCCTGGGGACAATGTTTAAGGTAGACAGTCGAATTGCCGGAGATATTTTGGGCATCACGCCCGAAGCCTATCGCCAGCGGCTGTCAAGAATCCGCAGCAAAATGGCAGATTTCTTAAAGGAATACTGCGGCGAATATGGGAACGGAAGGTGCCGCTGTGCAAACCGTGTCAATTATGCGATTCAAAATCACAGGATCAGCCCTGCACAGTTGGATTTCACAACAGCTGTTCCGATGGAGACTATGGCGGAGGTGAAGCAGGCGATGGAAGAGATAGATGATCTTTCGCAGGTATTTTCTTTTTGCAAAACGTATGAGTCTCCTGAGCGCTTGAAAGAATTTATTCGGAATTTTTTGGAAGGAACTTCCTGTTCCGTTGTCACGAATGCGTAGGAGGAAATGAAAAAATGAATACACAGCTTATCTTAAAGTATCTGACTGATTTAAGTGAAAATAACAATCGGGAATGGTACCATGCACATAAAGCGGAATACAAGGCGGCGAATACAGAGTTCGAGGCATTGATTCAAGCGCTTATCTTTCATATCGGTGAATTTGACACCGGTATTTTACATAACGAGCCGAAAAATCTTACCTTTAAGCTGGTGCGGGATACGCGGTTTGGTCACGACAAATCTCCATATAATCCGGCATTTCGCGCGCATATTTCTTCCCAGGGAAAGCTGCCGGTTCCCGTTGGTTATTATCTGATGATCAAACCTGGAGATCAGTCCTTTTTGGGCGGAGGCTTGTTTGCGGACATGTTTAAGGACGCAACGGCAATGGTACGGAACTACATCGCTCAAAACGGTGGAGAATTATCATCAATTGTGAACGAACCTGAATTTCAGAAGCGGTTCACTGTTCGGGGATCAGCACTCAAGAATGTTCCAGCAGGATATGATAAGGAGCATCCGCAGGCGGAATACCTGAAGTTCAAAAGCTGGTACTTGGAATATCCAATCAAAGACGAGGAATTGCATGACGCCGAGGCGTTCGTCGCAAAGGCTGCAGAGCTCTTTCGGGTAATGAAGCCCTTTAACGATTACCTGAATAAAGCGCTGGCAGGTTTTCAGATGCCGACAAGATGACGGAATATCTAACATAGCGGTGAAGAAGGAAAAATGATATGGCAATGTGGAATCCGTGGCGTGGCTGAGGAAAATCAAGCCGCATTATTCATTTATGAACAGAAGGAGAGGCACATAATGAGTGATATTTTGCAATTTGCAGACAGAGATGAGTTCCGGAAATGGCTTTCTGAGCATTGCCTGTCGAAAGACGGCGTTTGGCTTTTGTTCGGCAAAGCCGGCGGGCCGAAAACCTTAAAAGCGAAAGAAGCGCTGGAGGAAGCGCTCTGCTTTGGATGGATTGACGGACAGATGCAAAGCATTGACGATAAAACGTATAAGAAATATTTTTCTATGCGCAGGGAGAAAAGCAAGTGGTCAGAGAAAAATAAGACCTTGACGGAAAGCCTTGAAAAACGGGGGCTTATGACTGATTTCGGCAGAAAGAAAATAGAGGAGGCCAAGCAAAGCGGTCAGTGGGACGCTCCCAAATCCCCGGCGGTTACCGAGGAACAGATCGCCTGGCTTTTGGCACTGCTGAAAGACTATGAGCCCGCCTGTACAAATTTTGAGGCCATGCCCCCGTCCGTAAAGAAAACCTATACGCGGGCGTATTTTGACGCGAAGACCGACGCAGGAAGGGAAAAGCGGGTTGCATGGATGGTAGATCGGCTCAATAAAAATCTAAAACCGATGTAATAGTTCTACCCAAAATCTAACTATTGTCATAAGGTTTGACCGCAAAACAGGTAGAAAAAGTTACGAATATATGGTATGATAAAATAAATTTGATTAGAGCGAGTAAGGGAGTGTATTGCAATGAAACTATACCAGCTATGGTCTGACCTCACATACAGAGCTTATGAAACAAAGGAAAAAGGCGGCTATAAATCGTTTTGTTTTATGGGGGTTCCCGTGGATAATTGGAATACTGTAAATTTATATCCAAGCGGACATCATACCGAAGCCGGGAAAACAACAGGAGATGTTTACCCTGTTGATGTCAGTGCTGTTGTTATCAATGAGCGCTGTTTTCGTATACTTGCCTCATATATTCAGGATAAAGTGCAGGTTTTACCTGCAGAAAGTAATGCACAGAAATTGTTCGTGTTGAATGTCACCACAATCATTGATTGTTTAGATAAGGAGAACTCGAAATTAAAGCTTTTCCAAAGTTCGGGACGCATCATGCGAGTGGAAGAATATGCATTTCATAAAGAGCTTTTAGTTAATGCGTTTATTTTTAAGATCCCGGAAGAATTACACATACATCCTTATGTTACAGACGAGTTTAAGAAACTGATCGAGCAAAACGACATTAAAGGCTTTAAGTTTATTCCGGTTTGGGAAGAAAATTGAGAGAGTTTGATATGGCAATGTGGAATCCGTGGCGTGGCTGCCACAAACATAGCGCGGGCTCAGGTACTTGTACAGACACAAATACCTGAAGCCCGCATAGTTTATTTTCTCTTGATTTAGCGGAACTCGTAAATGAAGCAGTTGCACTTTCGATTCGTCGCAAAGCAGCCGCTTGGGCAGGTGCATGGTTTACGCCTTGCGGATAATTCAGCCTCGGTGAAAAGGCGGCCTGGACTTGCTACAAAGCAGCCCCAGCGAAAGATACATGCCCATACTCAGACCCTTGCAAGACGTCGGCACTTAGCGAGCGGGCTGCAAAGCGGCCTGCGAGGTTAGTGTCCGCTACGTCTGTGCCTGGAGCGAAAGCGCGTCTGATATGGGCATGTATCTTTCGCTGGGGCGGAACTTATCGCTATATTAGGACACCTTTTCATCGGGGCGTCCCTTCGTCAATTTCTTCGTAAACCATGCACCTGCCCAAGCGGCGTCCCCTTCGCTGTAAAGTAAAGCTTGCTTTGTGTCGCTAAATCCTCATTTACTGCTGCATATTCCCTTTGATGATCGGCGAAAGCGGCTTATAAATCAGCAGCGTAATCAGTACACTGAACAGGCCTTTCACAAAGGTAAACGGCGCATTGTACTTTATCAGGCATTCTAAGATCGTGTCCACCTTTGGTAAAAACGGCAATGCTTTCGGCAGTGCCTGGTACGTAGAGAGAACTACTTCTTCCGGCATGAAAGCATAATATACCGGGTATACAATAAAATAGTTCGATACAATACTTAAGGCGGCCATCAGCAGAGCCCCGCTCAAAGCCCCAAGCAAAGCCGCTTTCTTCCCTTTCCACTTCTTGTAGACGAGTCCGGCCGGCAATACGAAGCAGACACCCAGAATAAAATTGGAAAGCTCTCCTACACCGCCGGTGCTGGTCATGAACAGATGCAGCAGATTCTTGATCAGGCAGATGACGACACCGCTGATGGGACCCATGGAAAAGGCTCCGATCAGTGCCGGAAG
>CABQGZ010000332.1 GCA_902463835.1 uncultured Lachnospiraceae bacterium | reverse complement strand
AATCTCTGCTCGATGGAATGGAGAAAGTTCTTATCGTTTAGGAGGAGAGCGTATGAGAAAAAAAAGAAACTTTATGATTCGTTTTCTTGCTCCGGCAGTCCTGTGCTTTCTGGTTATCTTCTTATATCCATGTATCAGGACATTGTTGATGAGCTTTTGTCAGGTGGATTTCATTACGGACAATATGAGCGCATGGACCTTTACAGGAGGAGAAAATTTTGTGGATCTTTTTTCCAGTCCGGTGTTTCGGCGTGCATTGTTGAACACGCTGAAGATCTGGCTGGTGGCAGGAGCGGTGATCTTAAGTCTGGCAATGCTTTTTTCTGTTATGATCACCTCTGGGATCAAAGGGAAAAAGTTCTGGAGGGCCATGCTGTATCTGCCCAACGTGATCAGTGCTGTCGCCCTGGTAAATATGTGGCTGCAGTATGTATTCAACAACCAGTACGGCATGTTGAAAACACTGTTTGAGAAGCTGCATTGGGAGAAGCTGGCACAATTTCAGTGGACCAGTCCGGATCACCTGTTTTTGTCTATGATGATTGCCTTTACCTTTGGAAGCGTCGGCTTTTATGTGTTGATCTACGTGGCGGGGATTGACGGGATTCCTAAGGATTATTATGAGGCGGCTACCATAGATGGAGCAGGGGATCTCAAGAAATTCACCATGGTGACCATTCCACTGTTAAAGGACACGATAAAAAGAAGCATCGTGCTCTATACAGCCGGAGCCCTGGGGTTCTTTGTCTATTCCTCGCTGTTTTCCCTGCGGACGGAGATGTCAACAGTGACCCCTATCGTATATATGTATGAAAATGTGTTTGGATCCAGCCTGGCCGTGGCCTCCAGCGAGCTGAATGTAGGCCTTGGCGCAGCGGTGGGCGTGGTGGTTACGATTGTGGTACTGGTAGTCAATATTGTGATGGATAAGCTGATTAAGAGCGATGGGGAGGGATAAGAGACATGAGAAAGAACAGAATGAAAAAATTTCGAATAAAATCTTTTCTTAGCTATTTGTGCCTTGGACTGTGGCTGGTGTTTACGGTCTTCCTGATCGGCTGGATCATTGCGGCCTCCATGAGTACGACAAACGAGATATTTAGCGGAAATCTGTTAAAAACCGGAATTCATCTGGAGAACTATACCCGCGTTTTGGAAAAGCACAAGCTGGGAGTCTATTTTGGAAACAGCTTGATCTACAGCATCTCGGGGTGCATCGGCATCGTGTTGATCGCAGCGCCGGCGGCCTATATTCTGGCGCGGTTTTCCTTTAAAGGGAAGAGGCTGATATCCAACAGCTTTGTGACGGCATTGTCCATTCCGGTGGTGATGCTGATCCTGCCGCTCTATAAGATGGCGGTATCCATGCATCTGACAGGCTCCAGGTGGGTACTGATCGTATTGTATATCTGTGTCAATGTGCCTTTTGGCGTCTATTTCCTCACCGGCTTTTTTATGTCGCTGCCCAAGGCGCTGGAGGAAGCGGCGGAGATTGACGGCTGCACGCCGGACAAGGCTTTCTGGAGAGTCATGTTCCCGCTGGCACAGCCGGGCGTGATCACGCTGGTGATTTTTAACTTTATCAATATCTGGAATGAATATTTTATGGCGCTGATCTTTGCAAGTAAGACACAGCTTAGGACAGTGTCAGTAGGGCTTCAGACCATTGTCCAGTCCATGAAATACAGCGGCGACTGGGCGGGACTGTTCGCGGGGGTTGTCATTGTATTTTTGCCCACCTTTATTTTGTACCTGTTTTTGTCCAATAAAATCATTGCGGGCGTGACAGGGGGAGCGGTGAAGGAGTAAGCGTGCAGAGAAGCACTTGATTTCACGTGATCCATTTGCAATCCTTTCCTTGACATTTCACCTGCCTCTCTCTATAATGCTGATATAGGGTTCTGTGGAACCGATTTGCCTTTTTCCCTTGTGACGGATGGCAGAGGAAGGAGACAGAACAGAAGGAGGACATTGTAATGTATGCAGTATTCGACGACAATCTTGTAACCGGGAATAAAACAATCGACCAGCAGCATAGAGAGCTGATCGACAAGATCAATCATCTGGTGAGCTGCTGCGAGCGTGGCGGTGGTAAGCTGGAGGCCATCAAGATGCTGGACTATCTTGCAGATTATACAAGGTTTCACTTTGAAGCAGAGGAAAAGCTTCAGGAGGAGGTCTCTTATCCTGGTATCGTGGAGCACCAGCAGAAGCACGCGGAATTTCGCAAAGCCATAGAGGAGCTGCATGAGATGCTGGAGGAGGAAGAAGGGCCTACGGATGCCTTTGTGAATGCGGTGAATAAGAATGTGATTCAATGGCTCTACGGTCACATCAAAGGCTTTGACTGTTCAGTGGCTTACTATATTAATATGAATTCCATACAGGAGCGGTTGTAGTGATGAGATTACGATTTAAGCAAAGATTTTTCTCATGGCTGGACAGCTATGACATTTATGATGAGGGTGGAAATACCGTGTTCACCGTGGAGGGCAAGCTTTCCTGGGGACATTGCCTGCATATTCTGGACGCGGCGGGACATCATATTGGTACCGTCAAAGAAGTGGTGCTGACCTTTCTGCCCAAGTTCGAGCTTTATTTCAGAGACTCTTATGTGGGCTGCATCTCCAAGGAGTTTACCTTCTTCCGGCCCAGGTTCAACATCGACTGCAACGGCTGGGAGATCCAGGGGGAATTCATGGAGTGGGATTATCAGATCACCAACGGCGCGGGCTTGCCGGTGGCCAGTGTCAGCAAGGAACTCTTCCATATGACTGACACCTACGTGATCGACGTGGCGCGTCCGGAGGACGCGCTGATGGCGTTGATGGTGGTGCTGGCCATTGATGCAGAGAAGTGTTCCAGAAATTAAATAAATTATTCTAAAAATAACGGAGGGCGGCAATGATTATTCGATAGTTCAAAAACAGATGCAACAGAAATGCTTTCAGAGGCTCTGGAGGGTGCAATCTCCACGCTTATTTCTGTTACCGTTTTATGGATTATCGCATGCCGCAGAGGATATTTATACCGACGTTTATACGTTGCCTTTTTGGATCATAATCTGTTTTCGGGTTTTCTTTATCTGAAAGCAGATTTTTTTGTAAAACAGTATAGAAATATCCAAGAAAGAGGCGAAAAATATGTTACAAATAAAAAACATGACTATAACACACAAAAAGGATCTTCGTCCACTAGTTCGAGATTTATCATTCACTCTGAACCCCGGGGATAAAGCCGCCATGATCGGCGAAGAGGGAAACGGCAAATCCACCATATTAAAGCGGATCTACGATAAAACCCTCACAGAAGATTATACAGAGTCCACCGGCGAGATCATAAAAAACCACGAGGTATTAGGCTACCTGGCCCAGGAGCTGACAGCGGAAGAAAAATCCGGGAGCGTATACGAATTTCTTGCAAAGGAGCCTCTGTTTTTCGATATGGATCAAAAGGAGCTGGCTCTTCTGGCTGGCAGACTGAGGCTTCCGTTGGAGCTTCTATACTCTGATCGCAGGCTGGGCACCCTGTCCGGCGGAGAAAAGATCAAGCTTCAGCTTGTGCGCATGCTCTGCCGACGCCCAACGATCCTGCTGTTGGATGAACCTTCCAACGACATCGACATGGAGACCCTGGAGTGGCTGGAGGAATTCATACGAAGCAGCAAGGAAGCGGTGCTCTATATCTCCCATGATGAGGTGCTGCTGGAGCATACAGCCAACATGATCCTTCATCTGGAGCAGGTAAAGCGCAAGACGGAGCCAAGATATACGGTGGTAAGAACCAGTTACAGCGAATATATCAGCAGCCGGGAGCACGGACTGCAGCGGCAGGAGCAGCTTGCCAAAAAGGAGCACAGCGAATACGAGAAGCAGCAGGAGCGCTTCCGCAAGATTCAACAGAAGGTGGAGCACCAGCAGAACGCCATTACCAGGCAGGATCCCCACGGCGGGCAGCTGCTGAAAAAGAAAATGCATGCGGTGAAGGCGTTGGAACACCGGATGGAGAAGGAGTATGCGGATCGGACAAAAACGCCGGATACGGAGGAGGCCATATTCTTCAAACTGTCTGTGGAAGATCGTCTTCCTGCTGGAAAACGTGTGCTGGATTTCCGGCTGGAGGAGCTGACGGTACCAAAAGAAGGGGACAGTGAGTCCACCCGGTTTCTGGCAAGAGGGATAGAGCTGCATGTCACCGGCCCGGAGAAAATCTGTATCATTGGAAAAAACGGGGCCGGTAAGACTACGCTGCTGCGTCAGATTGCAAAGGAGCTGTTGGCGCGCACAGATGTCAAGGCCTCCTACATGCCCCAGAATTATGAGGAGCTTCTGGAGCTTGACAAAAATCCGGTGGAATATCTGAGCATAACAGGCGACAAGGAGGAGCTGACCAGGATCCGCACCTATCTTGGAAGTATGAAATACACGCCGGAGGAGATGAGCCATCCCATTGCGGAGCTGTCCGGGGGACAGAAATCCAAGATTCTATTGCTGAAAATGAGCATGAGCGGATCCAATGTGCTGATCCTGGATGAGCCTACCCGCAACTTTTCGCCCCTGTCCAACCCGGTGATCCGGGAGCATCTGCGGAATTTCGGCGGAGCGATCATCAGCATATCCCATGATCGGAAGTATATCCGGGAGGTCTGCGACAGGGTGTATGAGCTGGGGGAAGCGGGGCTGAACAGTTACATTTTTCCAGATGGCACAAAATAAAAATTGACAATATGGTACCACAGCGTCATAATGATATGGAAAATATTTTCGGCTGAAGATAAGAGGAACTACAGGAATGGAGCGAAAGAGAAATAGAATGGGAATTTTTACAT
>CABQGZ010000331.1 GCA_902463835.1 uncultured Lachnospiraceae bacterium | reverse complement strand
GGTGGAGGAGGGGGAGATTAAGATTACCAAAGTGGTGATCGAGACAGAGAATGGCGCTAAGAGCATGGGAAAGCCCAAGGGCAATTATTTTACGCTGGAAGCTTCCGGCATGAACGACCAGGACGAGGATTACCATCGGGAGATATCAAAACAGCTGGCAAAGGTGTTGCTCCGGCTGCTCCCGAAGAAGGAGATGCCGGTATCTGTGTTAATCGCAGGGCTTGGAAACAGGGAGGTGACGCCGGACGCTCTGGGACCGCGGGTGGTGGACAATCTGATGATCACTCGTCATATTCTAAAGGAATTTGGAAAATATGCTTTTGGGGAGAAGGAGACGAATCAGATCAGCGGCATTGTTCCGGGGGTGATGGCCCAGACCGGGATGGAGAGCCTGGAGATCATCAAGGGAATTGTGGAGGAGACTAAACCAGACTGTATCATCGTTATAGACGCCCTTGCAGCCAGAAGTACGAAACGGCTGGGGCGCACCATCCAGGTGACGGATACAGGCATCAATCCTGGCTCCGGTGTGGGCAACCACCGCCAGGCATTGAATGAAGAGAGCCTGGGTGTTCCGGTGATCGCCATCGGGATTCCAACGGTGGTGGACGCGGCAACCATCGTCAGTGATACCATGCAGTCGCTGATTGCTGCTATGTCCCAGTCTACCTACCTGAAATCACTGGGTAATTCCCTGGAGTCCTTGTCAGAAGCGGAGAAATACGATTTGATCCGGGAGCTGCTGTCACCAAACCTGAATGTTATGTTTGTGACCCCGAAGGATATCGACGAATCGGTGAAACGCTTAAGCTATACTGTCTCGGAAGGTCTTAACATAGCGCTTAACGGTGCAGTTTACGCATAAATCCAGAGGGACAGGAATATACTATAGTATTTACGCGAGCAACAGACCGGGAGGGTCAAGCTGGCGGAAAAAACTATGGCAGGACTGAGGGAAATCGTTTGAAGCGAAAAAATGATGAAAAAAAAATAAAATACAGAAAGGCTGCCGTGTTTGGAGTGGGCGTCCTCCTGGTGGCAGTATGCTGGCAAAATCTTAAGCATTCCGGGGATGCACCGGCTTTTTCTGAAATCTTAAAATATGCCGGCTCCAATCTTTACGTGAAAACCCTGGAGACCTATATGCCAACGGTACTGGCCGCATCGGGAGAGGAAACCAAAGAGCCGCTGTTTCGGAATTATTTTCTGGATAAGATCATGGAATTTTTACCAATCACAGGCTTTGCCAGTTCCGGACAGGAATATGATACCCAGGTGGAGAGCGCTATGAGCTATGAGATGCTGGCATCCAGGGAGGGGGTAGATGAGCAGTACCGGAACGGGGAACGGGTAGAAGACCAGGAAACTCCACAGGGAGAGACCCCGGCAGGTGGAAATTCAAATGGAAGTGCTGATACAGGACAGGAGACGGCGGCTTTGCCCGAGAAAGGAGTTCTGGCGCCTTCCATGGCCGAGCCGGTGGTACAGATTTCAAGGGAAAAACTCAATGATTTCGATTACCTGATACAGAATTTTTATACAGTGGACCGAACCACTACGATAGATGGGAGCTTGCTAAACGCCCAGGAACTTTTGGCAAAAAATATGCGCCTGACCACAACTGCAGATCAGCCGCAGATTCTGATCCACCATACCCACTCCCAGGAGGAGTATGCGGACTCCAATGGGGATGCATCCACATCCATTGTGGGAGTAGGCGAGTATCTGACGAAACTGCTCCGGGAACAGTATGGCTTCAATGTGATCCATGATACGGGGGAATACGATGTGATCGACCACGACAATGCCTACTCCTATGCGGGTCCGGCGGTGGAACAGATTCTGGCAGAGCATCCCTCCATTGAGATGATCATCGACCTGCACAGAGATGGGATTGGGGAAGGAAAGCTTGTCACCGAAGTGAATGGCAAAGCGACGGCAAAGATCATGTTTTTTAACGGCTTGAGCAGAACTACGAAAAACGGCGATCTGAGCCGTCTCTACAACCCTTACCTCGCGGATAATCTGGCGCTCTCACTGCAGATGAAGGTGGCGGCAGAGGAATATTATCCCGGCTTTACCAGAACGAATTATCTGAAGGCTTACCGGTACAATCTCCACTATGTGCCAAGGAGTATGCTGATTGAGGTGGGGGCGCAGACCAACACGGTGGAGGAGGCGATGAACGCCATGGAACCGCTGGCGGATCTGTTACATAAAGTTTTGGGACCGTGAAAAAATCTTCATTGTATTTTTCCAAAAGATTTGCTATACTTACTAAGAAATGGAAACAAGCAGAGGTACGGAGGAATATTCATGGCAGCAATTGATCAGAGTAAGATCAGGAATTTTTGCATTATTGCACATATAGATCACGGCAAATCCACCCTGGCGGATCGGATCATCGAGATGACGGGGCTGTTGACCAGCTGGGAGATGCAGGCGCAGGTACTGGACAATATGGATCTGGAGCGGGAGAGAGGCATTACCATCAAGGCTCAGGCGGTCAGAATCGTCTACAAAGCGAAAGACGGAGAAGAGTATATTTTTAATCTTATTGACACACCAGGACATGTAGACTTTAACTATGAGGTGTCCAGAAGCCTTGCGGCCTGTGATGGAGCCATTCTGGTGGTGGATGCAGCCCAGGGAATTGAAGCACAGACCCTTGCCAATGTGTATTTGGCCCTTGACCACGATCTGGATGTACTGCCAGTAATCAATAAGGTTGACCTGCCCAGCGCAGAACCTCAGCGCGTCATCGATGAGATCGAGGATATCATCGGTCTGGAGGCACAGGACGCCCCTCAGATTTCCGCAAAGACAGGCTTGAATGTGGAAGAGGTCTTAGAGCAGATTGTGGCGAAGATTCCCGCGCCTGTAGGGGATGCCAATGCGCCGTTAAAAGCGCTGATCTTTGATTCCCTGTACGATTCCTATAAGGGCGTGATCGTATTCTGCCGGATCATGGAAGGAACGGTTCGGGTGGGAACCACCATTAAGATGATGGCCACTGGAGCCAGGGCGGACGTGGTGGAGGTAGGATACTTCGGAGCCGGACAGTTTATCCCCTGTGAGGAGTTGTCGGCAGGCATGGTAGGCTACATTACCGCCAGTCTGAAAAATGTGAAGGATACCCGGGTGGGCGATACCATTACCAACGCCCAGAAGCCTTGCGCAGAAGCTCTTCCCGGTTACAAGAAAGTCAATCCCATGGTATACTGCGGCTTATACCCGGCGGACGGAGCAAAGTATCCGGATCTGCGGGATGCGCTGGAGAAGCTGCAGCTAAACGACGCTGCCCTGCAGTTTGAGCCAGAGACCTCCATTGCCCTGGGCTTTGGTTTCCGCTGCGGTTTCCTTGGCTTACTGCACCTGGAGATCGTGCAGGAGCGTCTGGAGCGGGAGTTCAATCTGGATCTGGTGACCACAGCTCCCGGCGTTATCTACAAGGTGCACAAGACAGACGGAAGTGTCATTGACCTGACCAACCCCTCCAATCTGCCGGAGGCCACCGAGATCGAATATATGGAGGAGCCCATGGTCAGCGCTGAGATCATGGTGACCAGCGAATTCATCGGGGCGATCATGGATCTCTGCCAGGAGCGGAGAGGCGTCTACATCAGTATGGAATATATGGAGGAGACCCGGGCTCTGTTGAAATATGACCTGCCCTTGAACGAGATCATCTATGATTTCTTTGACGCATTAAAATCACGCTCCAGAGGGTACGCCTCCTTTGACTATGAGATGAAGGGTTATGCCAGAAGCGAGCTGGTGAAGCTGGATATTCTTATTAATAAGGAAGAAGTGGACGCGCTGTCCTTTATCGTCCACGCAGGAACCGCTTATGAGCGGGGCCGGAGAATGTGCGAGAAGCTGAAGGAAGAGATTCCAAGGCACCTGTTTGAGATTCCCATTCAGGCGGCCATCGGAAGCAAGGTGATCGCCAGAGAGACTGTGAAGGCCATGCGCAAGGACGTGCTGGCAAAATGCTACGGCGGCGATATCTCCAGAAAGCGCAAGCTTTTAGAGAAGCAGAAGGAAGGCAAGAAGCGCATGCGTCAGATCGGCAATGTGGAGATTCCACAGAAGGCTTTCATGAGCGTGCTGAAGCTGGATGACAACTAGGAGTGTATAAATGGCAGGACAGAAGAAGCAGTTGGAATTATATATTCATATCCCGTTTTGCCAGCAAAAATGCGCCTACTGCGATTTTCTCTCCGCTCCGGCAGATTCAGACACAAAGCGCAGGTATGTAGAGCGTCTGACGGAAGAGATCCAGCAGAGCGCAGAGGCATACAAGGCTTACAGCGTACCTACCATATTTATCGGCGGCGGTACGCCGTCTGTGCTTGCGGGGGCATACATTGCCCAGATTATGGAGGCAGTCTATGCCTCTTTTTCTGTTGAAAAAACAGCGGAAATCACCATAGAATGTAATCCTGGCACACTAAACACGGAAAAAGCGGCACACTATAAGCATGTAGGGATCAACCGGATCAGTCTGGGACTGCAGTCTGCAAGAAATGAGGAATTGAAGCTCTTAGGCAGGATCCACACCTATGAACAGTTCCTTATAAGCTACGACCTGCTTCGGAAGGCGGGATTTGATAATATCAACGTAGACCTGATGTCCGGTCTGCCCTATCAGCAGCTCTCACACTGGGAATATTCTCTGAAAAAGGTGGTCGCCCTTCACCCGGAGCATATATCGGCCTACAGCCTGATCATAGAAGAGGGAACGCCCTTCTATCGTCAGTTCTCGGAGGACGAAAGACGTCGTGAGAAGGGCGAAGAGCCCAGGCAGCTCCCCGACGAGGAGACGG
>CABQGZ010000330.1 GCA_902463835.1 uncultured Lachnospiraceae bacterium | reverse complement strand
AAATTATAAAAATAAAAAGGAAACGTATTACATCAGTTGCTTTGACCATGGCAATGGCACTGCTGCTTAGTTTGCTGCCAGCAATATTGCCTTTACAGGTTTATGCATTTTCTGCACAAGCATGGGATGTGGTATCTTCCAGGTATGGAGATTTGTATGTGGGTGCAGACGGTGGGCATTATTATACGCCCATTGACTGGCGATATATTTTCTATGAGGATGATGGCAGTATCAGTCTGCATATGTCGACCGAGACTGATCGGCCGAGGCGGCATTTTATGATTGATAACGGTTCTGAAGAAAGGGCAGCATACTGTATGGAAGCGGGGGTACGGTTTAACACTTCAAGTCATGCGTATACGGGGCTTGATAATGAGGGCAGTTCTTACTGGACAAGACTTCCTAGGACTGCGCAGAAGGGCATCATGCTGGCTTCTCTCTATGGTTGGCAGCCAGGAAAAGCGGTACCGGTTTCTGGGGCAAATGAGGATGATTATATCATTGCCACAAACACCCTTATCTGGGAGTATCAGCAGCAACTGCGGACAAGTCCGTCAGACCTGGCAGCTAATGCATGGGGGATTCCGGGAGCCACCTATTATAATAATATTGCAGGTCGGCCAGCACAGCGTTGCTATGACTGGATGTTGTCGCAGATGAAAAACCATTCCACCGTGCCGAGTTTTACCAGTGAAAAAGCATCGGATGTCAAGACCCACACCCTAAAATGGGACAAAACCAACCATGTATACACTCTGACCCTTGTCGACACCAACAACACCTATTCGGATATCCAGCTGGGGAATAACCATGGAATCACCGTCACCCGCAATGGTAATGTCTACACCTTCTCCACGAAAAGCATGATACAGGATCCTATCACAATTACCTGCCAGAAAAATGTTCCGGGAAACAGCAGTGACATGCTGGTGTGGGAGCGGGATACCTATCAGGCTCTGGTGACCGGGGCAAAGGATCCGGTTACCTTTTACATGAAGCTGGACACCGAGAGCACCGGAAGTGTCCGGGTGGTGAAGGAGTCGGAGGATGGACAGATCAGCGGAATCCGCTTTCGACTCACCGGGATTTCCCTGTTGGGCGAGGCAGTGGATTTGCAGGCAGTCACAGACGATGCGGGAATCGCGATCTTTGAAAATGTGCCTGTCAGCGGCAGCACACCCTACATTTTGGAAGAAGTAGAGACGGCGGCCCGCTACGTGGTGCCGGCCGGGCAGGAGGTCACGGTCACATATCACACTGCCACAGAAGCAACCGTTGAAAATATTTTAAAGAAATTCTGTCTTACGGTAAAAAAGAAGGATGCAAAGACGGGTACAGTCCAGGGAGACGGTTCCCTGGCAGGCGCCGTATATGGCTTATATCAAGGCGGGAATCTGGTAGATCGCTTTACCACAGACGAAGAAGGCGGGTTTACCACTGGATACTATGTGTGCGGAGAAGATTGGACGCTGCGGGAACTTGTGCCTTCGGAGGGCTATCTTCTGGATGAAACGGTGTACCACGTAGGGGCAGAAGCAAAGAATCATACCATAGAAAAAAACAAGCTGGAGCAAGAGGTAAAAGAACAGGCCGTAAAGGGCAGTATTGCCATTATCAAGCACACGGATGACGGCAGCACCGGGATTGAGACGCCAGAGACCGGCGCAGCCTTTCAGATTTACCGGAAAGCAGCAGGCAGCTACGAACAGGCCCGGGAGACAGAGCGTGATACCATCGTCTGTGATGAGAACGGATTTGCCCGGACAAAAGCGTTGCCCTACGGTGTATATACGGTGCATCAGACGGATGGATGGCCCCATTGTGAGCGGATAGAAGATTTTGATGTGGCGATCCGGACAGATGGGGAGACTTATCGCTATCTGATTAACAATGCAAGATTTGAGAGTTATCTGAAGGTGGTGAAGACTGACGAGGAGACAGGGAAAAGCATTCCCTGCGCCGGTGCAGGTTTTCAGATCTATGATCCTCTTGGAAACCGGATTACCATGACTTACACTTATCCGCAGATTACGGAGGTGGATACCTTCTACACCACGGAAGAGGGATATCTGATCACACCCCAACCGCTGGCCGCTGGGGAGGGCTATTCCCTGGTGGAGGTGCAGGCGCCAGCTGGTTATGTGCGAAATGAAGCGCCGGTTTTCTTTGACGTAAAAGCAGGGGAGGCCGGTGAGGAAGCCGGAATTCCCATTATCACCGTGAAACGCTCCAATGTGGCACAGAAGGGCACTATATCAGTGAAAAAGTCGGGAGAGATCTTTGCGTCGGTAACGGAAGTTGATGGCAAGTACCGACCAGTGTATGCAGAGGGAGGTCTTGCCGGAGCAGTCTATGAGATTATCGCGGCAGAGGAAATTAAGACTGCTGATGGAACCACAAGGGCAGAAAAAGGACAGGTGGTAGACACCGTGACCACAGGAGTGGACGGAAGGGCAGTCAGCAGAGAATTGTATCTGGGGGCTTATGAGATCCGGGAGATCACTGCGCCGGAGGGGATGGTTCTGGATCAGGAAGGGCATCCTGTCTGTCTAACCTATGCGGGGCAGGAGGTGGTTGTAACGAATACGGAGCTTTACTTCCATGATGAGAGACAGAAGGTGGAGATTGACTTGAAGAAAAGCCTTGCGGTGGATAAAGCTTATGGAATCGGAGAAAAGGGAGAGCTTTGGGAGGTAACGTTCGGCTTATATGCGGCTGCACCTGTCAACGCGGCGGACGGCACCGAGATACCAGCGGAGGGACTTGTGGAAATCATCTCTCTGGATGAGGCCGGCTGTGGAAAAGTAAGTACCGATCTGCCATTTGGAGCGTACTCTATCAAAGAATTGTAGGCCAATCCGGCCTATCACATCAGCGGGGAGAGATACCCTGTCACATTTTCTTATGCAGGAGGGGAAACAGCATTGGTTCACCTCTCTGTCAATGAAGCAAATCCAATCAAAAACGAGATAATTTACGGTTCCGTCAGCGGAAAGAAGATGGATGAAGAGGGAAATACTCTGGGAGGCGCCCTTATAGGCATTTTCCCGGAAGATGCAAAAGAATTCACTGAAGACACTGCTTGTGCCACTGTTCTTACGGCGGAGGATGGAAGCTTCCGTTTTGAGAAGGTGCCCTATGGCATCTGGATTGTGCGGGAGATTGCGGCTCCTTCTGGTTATCAGCTTTCGGCAGAAACCTTTGGGGCAGTGATTGACGAGGAGGGGAAGGAGATTGTCTTTGAACTGGTGAATTGCCCAAAAAAGACGAACATGCCGCAGACAGGAGATGAAGATATGATAGCTCTCTGGATGATGTTGGCGGCAGTATCCGCCCTTGTGCTTTTTGCCATGATAATCTTTCGGCTCGAGACCAGGGAGATGGAAGCATAGCTTCCCTCTCCCATATCCATAACACTTTTCCAGTTTCGGATAGGTTAAGCAATAAGCTTTTAACACTTGTCCGGCTCCGGATAGGATACGCCGAAGGTTTCCACGGTTACCTGCTTCATTCTCTGGGGCTCCATGGGGCGGTCAGAGTAGTCGGTACTTGTCTCGGCGATCTTATTCACCACATCCATGCCCTCGATCACTTTGCCGAAGGCGGCGTAGCTTCCGTCCAGGTGTGGGCTTGTCTTATGCATGATAAAGAACTGGGAGCCTGCGGAATTGGGAGCCATAGCTCTGGCCATGGACAGAACGCCCTCCGTATGTGCCAGACTGTTGGCGAAACCATTTTGGGAGAATTCACCCTTGATTCCATAGCCTGGGCCGCCGGTGCCTGTGCCCTGAGGGCAGCCGCCCTGGATCATAAAGCCGCGGATTACCCGGTGGAAGATCAGGCCGTCATAAAAATGCTTCTGGATCAGATGAATAAAGTTGTTGACTGTATTGGGAGCAATCTCCGGATACAGCTCGGCTTTTAAAATATCGCCATTTTCCATCTCGATGGTGACGATTGGATTTTGTGCCATTTGTAATTCCTTCTTTCTGTTAGTATGATGCCGCAGCAGCGTTGCGAAACGACGGTGGCGTATATGTTGCAACAGCTGAAACGGAACTATAAGTATTGTAACGGAAAAAAGCTTTTTCGTAAAGGGGAAATTGCTATTACTATCGACATGAACTGCGCAATTTCTTTATTTTGATTTGTTATGATTATCACACACGAGGAATCGATATGCCGTCGATGTACAAAAGGCCTGATAAGATACAGGCGAGAGGAAGGAGAAATATTTCATGGCAGATAAAATTTTTGAAAACAATCAAGTTACGGTAACGGGTGAAATTGTGTCGGATTTTCGATACAGTCACGAGGTATTTGGAGAAGGCTTCTATATGGTGGATGTAGCGGTCAACAGGCTCAGCAGCTTTGCGGACTTTATACCGCTGATGATCTCAGAACGCCTGATCGATACGGAACAGAACTATATTGGTCAGATCATTCGTGTCAGTGGCCAGTTCCGATCCTACAATCGGCATGAGGAAAAGAAGAACCGGCTGGTGTTGTCCGTCTTTGTGCGGGAATTGGAATTCGTGGATGAGATGCCGGATGGAGACAAGAGCAATCAGATATTCCTGGACGGATACATATGCAAGGATCCCATTTACCGGAAGACGCCTTTGGGAAGAGAGATTGCAGATCTTCTGATTGCGGTGAACCGTTCTTATGGAAAATCGGATTACATTCCCTGTATCTGCTGGGGCAGAAATGCCCGGTATGCGTCCAGTTTTGAGATCGGAGGCCATGTCCAGGTGCTGGGCAGGATCCAGAGCCGCGAATATCTGAAAAAAGTGGGAGAAAATGAGGCCCAAAAGCGGATTGCCTACGAG
>CABQGZ010000329.1 GCA_902463835.1 uncultured Lachnospiraceae bacterium | reverse complement strand
CCGGCACCGCATGTCCCATCATGCTTTCTGGAAGGGGCTGTATTGTTGAAATTATTGGGCTGACATTCCTACCCTGGAATTGACGAAAACCGTCCCCACGCACTATACGCGAAACTGGCTGGCGATGCGGCTGTCTGTCTCCTCCACAATCCCTGCGGTGGAATCAAGCGCCGCCGCAATCTCACGGATCAGTTCTTCCGCCTTTAAAAATCCCGGCTTCAGTTCCTGATAACGTGCGGCATATGACTCACTGGCCGCCCCTTCCCACTCGCCCTGCAGCTGTGTGAGAAGATTGTCCATCCGGTGGATGACGCCCTGAACCGTATCGGCCTCCGTGCGATATTGATTTGCACGCTGACGCATCACGTCAGGTGTCATTCTGATCTGATTTGCCATAGTATGCACCTCCTTTCTCTCTGAAACGACAGAAACACACCTTGTAAGCCTCCTATCGTCATGCGTTGTATGTATATAACCGGTTGCCCGGATATATCCCTCCTCTAGGCTGTCTGCCAGCAATGGCTATTCTGCATTTGCATACTTTCCAGCTGCTGTCAGAAATCTTATTCCTCTTCCGGGAGCAAAAGCCTTCTAAACACCAGATAGCTGTCCCCGCCCAACTCTCTCAGGCTTCCGCTCCTATGGAGCCGGAATGCAGAGCCATCCGTATATGTCACCACAAGGGCCATACTCTGTATATCCGCCAGTATATCCTCCTTCTCTTCCGACATACGCTCCCACTGAAATACTCCAATCTCCTCCATGCCTGCCAACAAATTGTCAATGTCCTTTGGCATACAGTCTGTGGTCCTCGCTCCTTTCACATCGGTAAACAGATACGAATCCCGGGACATATAGCGCTTCAGGTTCATGCAGTCATAGAGAACACTCTGCACGCTTGTACCCTTATTTTCATAGAAGGCCACATAGACCACATGCTCTGTAAAATCCCCTTTTCTAAGGTCCCTTTCCTCCGTGAAAAGATATTCCATATTTACAGTATCAAGGATGTCCCGGTACTCCGACAGCAATAATTTAATACGGAAATTCTCCACATTATCCTCGGTAAGCTCATAATCCTCAATAAATTGCCCCAAGTCCACACCGGAATAATCCTCCGGTGCAAGATCTGCAAGGTCGATTAGTTCCTGTTCTGACAAAAATTTCTTATCCATGGTGTATGCTCCTTTCTTGTCCTCTGATTCTTGCCTGCTATCCATCTCTTTCCTGTCATCTGCTCCTTTCTCTGTGCACCCGATTGTCATAAAAAGGCAATTCCACACCATCAGTAACAGTAACAGCATCCTTCGTCTTCTCATATTTTTTCTCCATTCCAGTTCTTATTTTAGGCCATCCGACCGTTTCCTTCCTCAAATAAGGTCACTTTATCATTGCCTCCGCCATCTCATCCAGAAATACTTTCGCATCGGGAAATCGTTCCGCCAAAGCCTCCTGCGCTTTCTTATTTCCCGTAATACAGTAGCTGTAATACTCTGCCCACAATTCCCGGCTCTGAGCATAGGTGGGCTTGCCGTTCCGATACCAGTAAGTTTCTCCCCAATGGCCATAACTGCCGGATATGATATTGTCAGTGACGCCGCCATACACATCGCTGGCCGCCTCCTGCACAGCGCCGCGCAAGATCTTCTTATAATGGTTCTGAACGTTTTTTAACAGCTGCTGCTCACTCCTGCTCAACTTGCCAATCTTATCTTTGTCGGCCCCCATGATACAGCTATGCAGACGTTTCACGCATTCTTCATCCGCAACATAATTCCGGATTGTTCTCTCCACATCCCTGGACACATCCTCATAGATCACATCCTGCAGCGATTTTCCTTCTCCGTTGCGGTATGTCATGGAATAATAGGTTCCATCATCCCTCAGATTATAATCAATGGCATGTCCGCTCTCATGGAAAAATATAGTGTATGGCCCCCTGGGATTTCCCGGTTCCTCTTTCATGTTCACATTGATCGTATTTCGGACAGGGGTAAAATACCCCGTATCACTGCCGGAAATATTTCCGATGGTATAGTTCGTAAGGTTCGTAAGATAGATACTCCGGTACGGCTCCTCTGCCGCGTAAACCTTAAATTTGATTTCGGATATCTCCTCCTGGGACAGCACGGACAACAGCTGATTCAGCTCTGCCGTCTGCTCCTTCTGATATTCCTCATAGATGCGGATATACTGCTTTTTGTCCTCCTCTGTAATACCGCCCTTAGCTCTGCAGTCCTCCAAAAATAATTCCAGATACGCCTCCCACTGGCCTACCGCCATGAGCAGATTGGAATAGCTTTGAAACTTTCTGGAAAACAGATGGTTTATCTCCTCCCCGGTGAATGGCAGATTCCCCGGCAGAATCGTCTGGGACAATTCTTTTAGCAGTGCATTAAAAAGGCGAAGTGAGCCGATGCTGCCCTTCAATTTCTGGCTGTACGCATCCTCCACCTGGTAGACGTCCTGAAATATTTTTTCCAGATTAAGGATCGTTGCGTTGTTCTTGTCCAGAACCTTCCTGTGATATGCACGAATGTTTGATATGTATTTCTGTACGTCCAGTCTGCCGAGCCATTCCTCAAAGTCATACCATCGATCCCCGATCCAATCCGTAAAATCACAGAGCTTCTCATCATCCAGCTGGCGAATCATGTCTTCCAGTTCACGCTTTGCCTCCTCTGAAAAATCTCGCACCATGGTCTCACTCCCCCTTCAAGTATTCGGCTGCTGCCCTGTCGGCATCCTGCATAGCCTCCATTCCTTTGGTAAGAAAGCTGCATGTATTTTCGATCAGCTCTGACAGGAACATCTGTGTCCTTTGAATATATTCTTCCGCCTGAAGCATCCCATCATAAAAATCGCCGCTTCCTTTTCCTCTCTCCGCCTGTGAATGGGAAACCACACAGTCACACTTGCTTTTCAGTGACAGAAGCTGCTGCAACAAAGCGGTGCCTTCCCCGTCATCAAGCTTTATCTCCATATGTAATTCCTCCTCTCCTTCCTTGCGGTCAGTACAAATATTGATCCGCCGCGTCAATAGCTGCCAGATAATCGGCAGCCAACCCTCTCATATTCCGCCCGAGCATATGCAGATTCCCTTTCAGCCGCCCCACAAAGCTTTGGAATACCATAAGCGCCTGCGCCGTCTCCCCGGCCTGTATCACACGCTCCGACATCTGTGCCAGCAGGCTGATATAATCCTCAAGGATTCCATTTAACATATCCAGTTCTGCACATGCCGTCTCTGCCGTCTGCATCACGTGCTCGTCATCTACAATGACGCATTTCTCTGCCATTGTTCTTACCCCCTGTACCTGAAAAATTACGATATATACCTCAATTGTTCTTTCCAGTAGACAATCTGTTCTCTCTGATTTCCCAGTTTCACAGACAGTTCCTCTATCTGATTCCAAATATCGTCTGACTCCTTCTGAAAACGCATTTTCGCTTCCCCAAAGCCGTGGCAGACAGCCTGAAAATCCACCCCAGAAAGGAGTGTTTGCATATCAGAATAGTAGTTTGACACAGCTTTGGGACAATATCTGCGATTTTGGACGGCTGCCAGCTCCTTTCTCCGCCGGCTCTGACTGTCATCAAAAGCTGCCTCAAGACCCGCCACACGCTCCCGCATGTGTTCCAGCGCAGCAATCTTCTCCTTCAGCCTCCGAATCTGTCTGGCGCAGCAATCTGCCTGTTCCTCGTTGTATCGGATATTATTTCGAATCTCATATGCTGTCATTCGTATCTCGTCCTCCATCTCTTCTTATCTTTCACCACTTCAAAACGGTCTTCACCTTCCTGCAGTCATTTCCCTTGATATAATAACAATCTCCTGGCTCTATGGGCTTTCGGTAGGAACGCGTCACCGACAGCGGCAAATCTAAGATCTTCATGCTCCAGAGATTACCATAGAACAGGAAATGACGTGCTTCCTTCCATCTTTTCATCAATTCCGGCGCCTGGTAAGAGACCGCTTCATTTTCATAATCTCCGATCAACACACAAACGTTCATGTGTCTGTATTTTCCTGTTATATTCTTATACCGCTCCAGCGCTGTCACATTGCCGCATATAGCCTCCACTGCCTCCCGATGATTCAGTATCAGCAGCAACAGGCTGGAATCCGCCAAAAAATCCAGTTCTCCCGAAGCCGCAAGCTCATAGCGTTTTCTCAGCTTATCCTCCATATGCTCCAGCACCGCAAAGATCTTTTCCGGCAAGATCTCGTAGGATACCACATTGGGAGAATCTCTCAGCCTGGCCAGCCTCCGTTTGATTCCGTCCATGATATACACTTCCGACCGACTTGGATCCCTTTCCTGCAGCATGCGCACCACAAACATTACAAAATCCGCCCCGCTCTCCGCACTTCCGGAAATTGCAAGTTCCCCCAGTTCTCGAAGGTCCAGGATCATTGGGGCCACCGTGTCATAGAAAAGACCTGCCGCCAGCTGGCAGTTCTCCTGCATCAGGCTGCCGTAATTGAGTCTTATGTATTCCGCGGTAAGAATACCTGGAATAGTCGGAATGGGCGCAGCCCTATCCCCCTTCTGCCGCTTATTGATTTCATATATAAAATTGCGGATGCAATCTGTGCGTTCCACTTCCCTCTCCCCATCAAATGCGAGAAATATCTGACATTCCAGATACCGGTTTTCCCACTCTATGATACATCGCCCCCGGATGTTGCCGATCCGCTGACTGCATTGTTCAAACAAGATCCCGTACTCGCCGGCATCATTACAGAAGAACGCGATTCTCTCTGGAAACACAGAGCGGTACTTGTACCCGATTCCCGCGGTCTGCGCGTTGGCTGCCACCACACTGATCCCTGCGGA
>CABQGZ010000328.1 GCA_902463835.1 uncultured Lachnospiraceae bacterium | reverse complement strand
GTATTTTTCCCGGAGGCATTCTATAATAGGAATAGTAGTTCTATTGGCCGTTATCCAGCGGAACTACTGCTTGTATTATTAAGAAAGGATACGGAAGATTTTCCGATAAGATTATGATACGTCTGATTTTAGTGGTTTTATTTGTGGTTTTATTTTTAATTGTTTCGATTCCGATTATGTTCGTGGAGTGGATCGTTGGAAAGTTTAACAAGCCGGCGGCGGATATCAGCAGCCTGCGGATTGTTCAGTGGGCCTTTCGGGTGATTATCTTCCTGAGCGGAGTGAAGGCGACAGTCATTGGGGAGGAAAATGTACCCAAGGACGAAGCGGTGCTGTATGTGCCCAACCACCAGAGTTACTTTGATATTATTCTGACTTACGCGCGATGCCGGCGGCTGACCGGATATGTGGCCAAGGATTCCATGATCAAGATTCCTCTTTTAAGTCACTGGATGAAGCGACTGTACTGCCTGTTTTTGAACCGCAGCGATATCAAGGAAGGATTAAAGACGATTCTTGTGGGCATCGATCAGATTAAGAGCGGAATCTCCATGTGTATCTTCCCGGAGGGAACCAGAAACAAGAATCCGGGGGAGATGATGCCTTTTAAGGAGGGCAGCCTGAAGATGGCGGAGAAGAGCGGATGTCCCATCATTCCCATCGCCATCACCAACACGGCTCAGATCCTGGAAAGTCATATGCCCAAGATCAAGCCGTGTCATGTGATCATTCAGTACGGGGAGCCCATCCGGGTACAGGAGCTTACCAAGGAGGAGAAGAAGTTCCTGGGGGCGTATACCAGGGATCGGATTCAGGAGATGCTGGATACTCATGGGAAATTGCTATAAGTTTACATAAAAGTACCCCGTGCCGTTCTTGACGGAAATGCACGGGGTATTTCTATATAAACAATTCGCAGGCACCACTTTGTATGAGCCCCTATGCCCCCAGTCCCGGAAGCGTTTCCAGCAGATCCATTCCTAGCTTCTCCAGGTACCGCTCTGCTCTGGTGATTTCTTCTGTCTCTCCCAGTTGATCCGGCCGGTGGGCATCACACCCCAGGATTGCGGTACATCCCACCTCCTTTGCAATCTCCCAAAACCCGGGGTATGGGAAGCCAATCCCCATCTGCTTCCCCATCCTCTGTTTCTCAAAAGCCACCAAGTTATATTCCAGCGGCATGCCAAGCTCCTTTGCCTTGCGACAAAGGGCGTAGCTGCCATCCACACAATGGGCATCAAAAGTGGGGTAATTGGACATCACGTGATCCGGATGGGCGACGTAAACAAATAATCCCGTCTCCATTCCCTGGATCGTATAGCGGAAATAGTCATCTACATCCTCCGCTTGGGTCGCTCTGCTGTAATAGAGCTCTCCATGCTCGTCCGACAATCCCCAGTGATTACCCAGGATTCGGTAATCCACCGACTGTTCTTCAAGCCAGGACAGATAATCAGGAAAATATTCACACTCCAGCCCCACATAAATCGTAATCTGATTCCTGTATCTTTCTTTTAAAGCATGGATTGCCGCGAGATATTCCGGCAGTCTCCCCACATCCATGCGGATATGGGGATGGCGGAAACCGCCGGGGTAAGGCCAGGGAGTATGGTCCGAAAATCCCAAAACGCGAACCCCATGGGCGATCGCCGACTGTACGTACTCCTCATCTCTATAATCTCCCGCATGACCACAGCGGAAGGTATGCGTGTGATAATTTGCTATCATATGTGCGCACCTCTTTTAATCCAACGAAACTTTTACATAGATTGGACAATGTTCACTGGCTCCGCCGTAACCTTATCGTCCTCACTCCCCCTGCAGGAAGCTTCACAAAAGCGCCCTCCTTCTCCACCGCAAGCGGCCGCCCATCCTGTTCCAGCAGATCTGTCTCCACTACCTGCTTTAAATCAGGACAAGTGACATAGACCTCTGTCTCCGTCTCATCGCTCTGGTACATTCGAACCACTACTCCATTGCCGTCCTCCGCCGGCTTAACGGCCGAAACGCTGGCCCGCCCCCGCACTTCAAGCAGCTGACCACGCTCAGGCAGCTCGCCTGCATGTACCGTATTGGAATAAACATAGATGGGATGTGCAAAAATATCCGCCTGCTCCGCCAAGTTCCGCCAGTCTGCATCAGGTGTGATTCCCAAACCAATCTGAGCCCGGCAAACTCCATATTCCGGATATGGATCTGGATTCACAGAACTGCGGAGCAGGTCTATGCACAGCCTGCCCTCAAAGCCCCGATAGCCGTATTTGCAGTCACTGGTCAGGAAAATGCCACTGCGTGCTGATTCTTCCGGCACCGGAGCCGCATAACGGATGGCTGGTACATCATGACCAAGCTCCAGCCTGTCCAGACAGCCGCCGGGAACGTCGTAACGAATTGCTCTGGCTCTATAGCCATAGGGCACACAAAATTGAAGCTGCGGCGTATTTTGTCCTTCCCGCCCAACCTCGTGCCAGTCTGCCTCCACGCTGAATCGCAGCATGGCGGCTCCAGATGTCAGAGACACCTTCACCTTCATGGCGGAGCTGCGAAATGCCATTTCATAAGTCACACTGTCCTGCAGCTTCCGGTGACTCTCTTCCAAAATATGTACAAAACAAGTTCGATTCAGATTCTCCGTCTTTCCCACCTGCCCCACGGTCCAGGCGGAATAGGGCATAACACTCTGCTCATCCACCAAATTGAAATATCCAGATGACTCCTCCAACTGCTCCTGACCGCTGACTTTGTCCAGCAGAGAAACCAGTTCCATAGTCTCCCGGCAAAAAACCGCACGAAGTTTTTCATTTTCCAAAACAATAGGTTCATCCGTCTGCCGATGCATCCTCGGCCCTTCAAAATATCCAATTCTGTCCGCTGGGCAGTCTGCCGGTATCACATAATAGTTACAGTACCCAAACGCTGGAATCTTTGCCACAAAATGCACCGTAGAATACTTATGATGCCAGTATATTCTGTTCTCCTCCATGATATCAAATGGAAGCGACACACCATCTATCCCACATAGCACTGTTCCTTCTAACGGTTCGCTCCAATCCCAGACAGTAAGTTCTACCAACTCCTCTCGCTCATAGGCTGTAGTGTTAAACAAAGTATACACACGTACCTTCCCTCCGGTGTTGGCAGCCCCGTTCACAGAATAGACACTGTTAAGTCCATTGCCTCCCCAACTGCCATACCCATGACCGCCGCTCTCTGCCACTGCATTCGGATCTGTGCCACAGGGAAAGCTGTCTGTAGATATCCGTTCTCCCATTCTGCGCATTGCCCATTTCGAGTTGGCTATTCCAACTGCCAGAGCCTCACGAAACCGTCCCAGCGCACTTTCCTTTGTCTCTCTGGTGCAGGAACCGGTGACAATATCGTGGAACTGATTAAACAGAATATTTCGCCATGCCATCTCCGTGGATATCTGTTTCCCCTGGCCGCAGCCTGCCATGACAGCCAGCGCGCACAGCGTTTCTGTGTCGTATAATCTGTCTTCTCCCTGACGGTTAGCCAGTTTCAGGCGAGACTGAGCCGTATAACAACCAGTGAATACAAAGTTCAGTTCCCGCCGCACCACCGAAAGTAATTCTCTCGCCTTCTCCACCTCATGAAAGAAATCATGAAGCCTGCTGAAAATAATCACGGGCATCAACGGCCATGTCTGCATATCCAGGATCCGTTCAATGTCCCGTCGGCTGGGACCTCCCCCGTGATCGCCCACCCCATAAAAACGAAGTGCACTTTTCACATGATTGCGCGCACAAAAGCCAGGTACATGCCAGGCAATATGGTAGTCTGTCTCTTTCAGATAATACCACTGGGGATCACGCAAGGTCAAAATCTCCGCCCCGGAAGGCGCCTGCCACCGATACAGTTCTTCTTCATCATTGCCCCTGCAATGATAATAATAGCGCACACCTCCCTGACTTAAAAACTCAGGTACATTGCTGCTGTGTCCGAACGTATCCGGTTCAAAATCCACTTCCATCTGCACCGGATCCAAATCCAGTAAACCGGACAGATACCGCTTCGCATACAGAATATGGCGAGCCATGGATTCCCCGTTGGGCAGATTCTTGTCGGCCTCCACCCAAGTGGAGGCGATCACCTCCCAGCGCCCTTCCTTCACATATTTTTTAATGTCATCCAACAATTCCGGGGCATATTTTTCCACAATCTCATAGACTGAAGCCTGAGACTGGGTATAAATGAAATCAGGATACTCCGCCAGAAGCCTGAGCATCGTGTGAAACGTGTCGATCACCACACCCACAGTCTCCTCAAATCCCCAGCGCCAGTCCATATCGATGTGCGCATGGGACACCATATGCAGACGGTAGGACTTGGCAGCAGGACGATAGGCCAGCAATTCCTGCTCCGCCTTAAGCACATCGCTCTTCGTAAGCCCCCCATTCTCCGCTTTCGTCTGCAGCAATGCAGTCGTGACCCGACTTAACAGCGATGTTTCCTGAGTCTTATCCGCCTTACATAGTTCATAAAGAAATTCCAACTGACTGTAAAGCCGCTCCGGCCAGTAGGCCCCTGCCGGATCCTGCAGTTGATCAATCTGTTTTTTTAAATGCATACTCGTTCCCTCATTTTCCACTATTTCCTTTTATGAATATGATCATTCTGTTATCCCTTAACACCGCCCTGCATGGAGAAACCGCGTGACATATACTTTTGCGAGAAAAAGTACAATATTACAGCAGGTATCGTATAACAGATCGCATAAGCAGCCAGCCGGCCGTATCCCGTGTCGAACTCATCCATAAACTGATACAGCATCACAGACGCCGGATATTTACTCTGTGTACTCAAAAGAATAAAGGCCGAGTAGAAGCCACTCCAGGCATGGCTGAAATTATAAATAAATA
>CABQGZ010000327.1 GCA_902463835.1 uncultured Lachnospiraceae bacterium | reverse complement strand
TCTGGAGCAGTGCCTGAATCAGGGGTTTTTGAAGGCGAAAAACAGTGAGAAGATGAAATTTTATCTGATGTGGGCGAACCACGATGCAAATGTCACCTGGGATAAGCGTCTGGCGGGAGCGGATACCGTGATATGGGATGGACGGGTTGACCGCGGAGAATTTGACAGGATCTGCGACCGATTGATCCGTAAATACTTCAAGTTGCCGAATTATTATACCATTGATGGAAAGCCTGTCTTTATGATCTACGATCTTGCCAATTTGATTTCGGGTCTGGGCGGTGTCAGTGAGACCAGAGATGCTCTGGACGGATTTCGCAGAAAGGCGATTTCGGCGGGGCTTTCAGGGCTACACCTTATGGCGGTTCTCTGGGGAGAGCAGGCATTGAATCTCAGCGGTGTGGATTCCATCCGAGATTTTTCACAGAAGGATGTGGTAGCAGAGCTGGGCTTTGACAGTGTGAGCCACTATCAATATGTCCACTTTGCCAATGTTCGACAGGATTACAGTGCGATTTTGCCGGAGGTGAAGAAGGAATGGCAGCGCATTGACGAGAATTATAAGGTTCCGTATTTCCCTCATGTGTCTGTTGGCTGGGATAATAATCCGAGATTTCAGAATGTGTTAGAGGATGTAATTACAAATAATACGCCCGCAGAGGTGAAAAAAGCGTTTCAGGCGGCAAAGGATTATGTTGATAAACGCCCGGGGCAGGTACCATTGATCACAGTGAATAGCTGGAATGAGTGGACAGAAAGCAGTTATCTTGAACCGGATGACTTGTATGGATATGGATATCTGGAAGCGATAAAAGAAGTGTTTAAGGAGAAATAGGAGTAATGAACCGTATTGACTATTTAAATTACTTAAGACCACTGATATATTCTGTGCTGAAAGCAGCGGCAGAGGACAGACTGAAAAAGGTAATCTGCATTGAACAGAAAGAGGGAGCGGAGCGGACACCATATACGGCCTTTGAGGCAGTGGCAAGAATCTTAAACGGAATCTCCCCCTGGCTTGAGGCAAAGGCGGAAGACAAAAAAGAGGCGGCATTTCAGGAAGAGGTGGGAAGGCTGGCAAGGCAGGCATTGTATCATCAATTCCGGCCGTCATCTGCCGATTATGCTGATTTTGAAAGTCACTGCTATCCGATCAGTCAGATGCTGGTGGAGTGTGCATTTCTGGCGCAGGCTATCCTGCGGGCGCCAAAAGCTCTGTGGGAGAGCCTGCTTTCGGAGACAAGGGAAGATATCTTAAGAATCTTCCGTCTGACGCGCTCCATTCGTCCTGCAT
The DNA here is from genome assembly GCA_902463835.1 of uncultured Lachnospiraceae bacterium. Classification (GTDB taxonomy): domain Bacteria; phylum Bacillota; class Clostridia; order Lachnospirales; family Lachnospiraceae; genus 14-2. The sequence continues at coordinate 3,591 of CABQGZ010000327.1, read as the reverse complement.
TGAACAATTGGTTGCTGTTTGCTACCGAGATTGAGGTGGTACTGAAAAAGTATGATGGATACTATGAAAGTGTGGAAGTAAGTATTACTTTCCGGCAAATCCAGTCCTGGTATTGCGGTGACGGGTGGTATGCGGACGGAAAATCATTCCATATGGATTATTACAACAGTATGGTGATACACCCAATGATGATCGATCTGTGCAGAAATTTCCCGGAACTGATAACGGAACAGGAAAAGGAGCTGGTGATGGAGCGGGCGTCTCATCATGTAGCTGCGCTGGAGCGGATGATCGGCCCGGATGGGACTTTTTTACCGATTGGAAGATCGCTGGCATATCGCTGTGGAGTATTCCATCTTCTTGCTATGGCGGCGCAGGAACAGTGGCTTCCGAAAGAACTGTCCTATGGGACTGTGCGCGAAGCATTGGGGGCAGTTATCTGTAAGACATTAGGAGCGGATTCCTATCGCGATGACGGTTTTTTGAAAATCGGATTGTGCGCAGGGCAGCCTTCCATAGGCGAGCCTTACATTTCAACCGGCAGTCTCTACTATGCATGTCTGGCATTTTTGCCTTTGGGCCTGCCGAAGGATCATGCATATTGGACGGAACAGAAGGCGGATTGGACGCAGAAAAGAATATGGAATGGTCTGGATGTGATGGCAGACCATCCGATGGAATAAAGGAAGGAGCGTGTGAGTAAGAGTGAGTGCATATGAGATTTGGGCAGATGAGGTTATTCAGAAGATCAGAACGAAAATCCAATGGGTAAGCGAGAAAAACAGAGACAAGATTCCTTATACTACAGATGAGAATGGAAATTATGATGACCGCTCAGATACGGAGAAAGAGTGGAGGGAGGAAGATGGCCTAAACTGGTGGACAAATGGATTTTGGGGCGGAATGATGTGGCTATTGTTTCAGGATACCAGGGACACCAGGTATATGGAGATTGCCAGAATTTCCGAATATCGTCTGGAACAATGCCTTATGGATTATTATGGTCTGAACCATGACGTGGGATTTATGTTTTTGCTTACTGCAGGCGCCGACTACAGATTGAGTGAAAATGTGAAATCAAGAAAAATCGCAATGCATGCGGCGAATATTCTGGCGGGACGTTTCAATCCGGTGGGGAAATTCATCCGGGCATGGAATGAAGATGCCAAGGGCTGGGCAATTATAGACTGCATGATGAATCTGGCGCTGCTGTATTGGGCATCGGAGGAAAGCGGGGATCCAAGATTTCGGCAGATTGCAATGATGCATGCGGATACAACGATGAAGTATTTTGTACGGCCGGACGGATCTGTGAATCATATTGTAGTGTTTGATCCAGAGACGGGCGACATGGAAAAAAGTCTGGCTGGACAAGGCTCTCATCAGGGATCTTCCTGGACAAGAGGACAGGGCTGGGCAGTTTATGGTTTTACAATCAACTACATCCATACGGGAAAACAGGAGTATCTCGATACGGCGAAAAAAGTTGCGCACTATTGTATCGCTAATATTCCGGAGAACGGTCTTATTCCGGTGGATTTCCGTCAGCCGGCAGAGCCTGCGTGGGAAGATTCCTGCGGCGCGTGCGTAATTGCGGCGGGATTGCTGGAGCTCTCGAGGCATGTTCCGGAGGAGGAGCAGGAGCTGTATCGGCGGGCGGCTGTCCGTATTCTGCAGGCAATCGAAGGAGCACGTGCAGATTGGAGCAGAGAATGCGATGCAATCGTTAAGAACTGTTCGGCCACATACTATCATGACCGTCATGATCTGACAATGGTATATGCGGATTACTTTTTTATAGAGGCAATCTATAAATTAAAGGGAACAGGGAGACTGTTATGGTGAGATATCCAGATGGGAATCTAAGAAAATATAAACCGCTGGCATTCTGGGCATGGAACGGCGCGCTTAGGTATGAACGCCTCAGACAGCAAATAGACGAAATGCAGGAAAATGGTGCCGGCGGATATTTTATGCACGCAAGAGCAGGACTAAGGACCGCGTATATGTCAAAAGAATGGATGCATTGCGTAAGAACATGTGCACTTTATGGGAAACAGAAGGACATGGATTCCTGGGTGTACGATGAGCATGGATGGCCCAGCGGGTTTGTGGGCGGTATGCTGTTGGAGAGAGAGGAATTCCACGATAAGTATCTGCTCCATACAACAGGGGTATATGATGCACAGGCGGATTATTGTTATCGAATAGAGGAAGGACAGCTTGTCAGAGTAAGGGAAGAAGAACGCCTGCACCCGGAAGTATTAAAAGGAGAATATCTGAATCTTTACCTCAAAATCGCAGTATCTACCGTTGATATTCTTAATCCGGAAGTGACAGAGGCTTTTATTGAGAATACACATGAGAAATATGAGGCGTATTTTGGTGGAAAGCTGTCGGAATACATTCGCGGGTTTTTTACAGATGAACCGCAATATCAGCGATATCACACTGCATATTCGGATATGCTTCCGGGATATTTTAAAGAGCACTACGGGGTGGATATTTTTGACTCCCTTGGATTACTCTTTGTAAAAGCAGACGGGTATCGAAGATTCCGACACATGTATTGGAGTGCCATGCAGCAGCTGATGCTCACGAATTATGCCAGGAAAGTATACAATTGGTGCCAGGAACACGGTGTGGAATTCACAGGGCATTATATTGAGGAAACCTCTCTTAGTGGACAGATGATGTGTTGTGCGGGGGTTATGCCGTTTTATGAATATGAGCATATCCCGGGCATTGACTGGATTGCAAGCTGGTGCGAAAATGAGCTGCCGCCGCGGCAGGCGGGCAGCGTAGCGGCGCAGCTTGGAAAGAAGCAGGTGCTGACGGAGGCTTATGCCAGCTTCGGATGGCAGATATCTCCGAGAGATTTAAAACGTATCACAGAATTTCAGTTTGTAAACGGCGTAAATTTATTGTGTGAGCACTTGCTTCCATATTCGGAAGCCGGACAGGCAAAGCATGATTTTCCGGCGCATTATTCTAATGTGAATCCGTGGGTAAAAGAATGCAAGGAGGCGTATCACTGGTATATGACACGTCTGAGCTATCTTTTGACAGAGAGCAGAGAGTTTGTAAATGTTGCGGTTTTGCATCCAATACGCAGCGCCTATTTGGTTTTTCAGAGGGAAGAGGAGGATGGAGGTACAGAGCTGGCAGACCTGGACAGAAATCTGACGAGAGCGATCAAATCTTTGTCTAGCCGGGGAATCAATTATCACTTTCTGGATGAAACAATTCTTGCCCAACATGGTTTTACAGAGGGGGCGAGGATTGGATGCGGTAATTGCACATATGATTACCTGATTCTTCCTCATGTGACGAATATGGACAAAACGACGGAGCACTTACTGAGAGCATATGTTATGGCTGGCGGAAAGGTTCTGATTCTGGGAACGGCACCATTGTATCTGGAAGGTGAGGAGTATGGTTATTCTTACCTGAAAACGAATTGTTCACTGGAAGAAATCTCTGCGGGACAGCCTTGCCAGGTTGCAAAGGCAAACGATATGGTTTATAGCTCTTTGCGCACGCTGGACGGAAGGAGTTTCCTTTTTGTTATGAACATGTCTTCCAAAAACA
>CABQGZ010000326.1 GCA_902463835.1 uncultured Lachnospiraceae bacterium | reverse complement strand
TCGCAGCCATTGTCAGATGCGGTAAAGTTGACCAGAGGCGTATCTGCCGGAAGATCTGTATTCATCTGAATCAACGTATCATTTCCCCAGCGGTATGCCAGCGCAAGTATTTCCTGCTCATCTGGTTCCGGAATATCCGGATCGGGATTATCCGGGTCTGGATTATCCGGGTCTGGAATATCCGCAACATTAGTCCATACGCCGTCTACCCACTTTTTATTGAAGGTTTCTGTAATGACCACTGCCTGATCTCTGTAGTAGATAACAGAATCCTTCAGAATCGTCAGAACCTGCCCCTCAAGCGCCACATCATTCAGACAGATCGTTGCTGTATTTCGGTAACCAAGAATCACAACATCTGAAACACTTTTCCCGTTCAGCAGAACCGTTCCCTGGAAAAACAGCGGCGTATTGTCCTCCACCTGGAAATCATATACATTCACAAACTGCACCAGTCTCTCTGTTGTGAATCCTGGTGTAAGAGCCGTTTTATTCACAACCTTTTTCTGGGAGCCTCCCACCGTAATATATTCATCCTTTGGCGGCTTAGGTATATCGGCAATATCCTCCCAGTCTGTTCCATTCCATTTTTTATTGAAGGTCTCTGTTATAACAACGGCTTCTTCCCCATGATAGATAACGGAATCTTTCATTATGGTAAGTACCTTGTCTTTGTGCATCATATTCTGGAAGCAGACGGTAGCCGCAGCCGGGTAACCTACTACATCCACGCTTTTTACTTTAACACCATCCACAAGTACGGTTCCCTTAAAGGATAACGGCGTATTATCTTCTGTCACTCCAAAATCATTTACATCTGCAAACTGTACCAGTGTATCTGCTGTATAATGAGGCTTCAAAGCTGTTTTATTTACAATCTTTTTCTGTTTTCCGTCCACTGTGACGTACTCATCTGCCGGCGTTTCCGGTACTTTTGCAACTGTGATCCATTCGCTTCCATCCGTCTTTTTGTTCCATTTTGCATTGAAGGTTTCTCCTACCTTGACAGCCTTTCCGCCATAGTAGATGATAGAATCTTTCATAATCGTAAGTATCTTTCCTTCATGTGGAACTTTAAAACAGATCGTATCTGTCTTCGGATAACCAACTACGCTAAATGCATTTTTTCCAAGCTTCCTTCCATCTAATAACACCGTTCCCTCAAAGGATAAGGGCGTATCATCCACAGACACTCCAAAGTTGAAAAAGCTTCTAAACTGCACCAGGTTTCCCTGGGTATAATGCGGCTCAAGCGTTCTTTCCCCTGCACACAGCATGGTCTGACCATCAACCGTAATACTATAATAAGTGTTCTCATAGTAGATTTCTTTGAACTTCAATGTTACACCATCCGGAACAAGAGTCATGTTATTCGGTCCAAAGATAAAATTCAGTCCCTGCAGCTTCTTATCGTATCCGGACAGATCAATTTTGAATTCAAAGTAGCGTCCGGTATTTTCCGGCGTCAGTTTGATATTCTGTAAAAGTTCCCCAGCCTGATCATATACCCGCATGCTGCCGTATTTTACATTACCTACATACATATTCAGCACAAGCGTCGTATTATCGCCCTTTGCCCGGGCCTGCGGGAACAAGAATCGAATACCGGTACATACTCCCCAGTTGCCGGTTCCAAGCTCCAGCGTGATTCCTTCGTCCGTATATTCTCCGGTATAGGACTTGGGCTGATAGCCCATGTGCTCTGCCGCTGTACTGAACTTCAGCTGATCACTGAACAGATCCAGATACAGCGCATCGTCAAATGCCGCAAGCTTACTGCCCGGATCAATTCCGTACACTGCGGTGGTCTCTTCTCCATCTAAGCTCAGAGCTCCATCCCCCAACGGCATAACCCGGATATATCCTTTATTTCCCGGAAGAGACACCTTTGTATCCATGACCACAATCTCTTCCCCTTTGATATTGATTCTGTATCCGACCGCTTTGTTTACCGCCTTCCAGCTTGCCGTTTTTCCCTGTATGCTGATCTCTGTTTCCGGAAGCTTTTCCGCGAGGGTAATACTGTCAATATACAACGCCATTCTGTTTGTATACCCGCCTTCTCTCTGGAAACACAGCTGCAGGCAGGACGCCGGATCACCGCCTTCATAAAAGGTCGTTTCCGGATTATATTTTCCGTTGGGATACATACCAATTGCCTGTACCGTCGCCGCGTCAATATAATATGTCTTCCATACACCTGTTTCCAGTCCCGTCACCGCCGTAGTAAAGGCTCTTGTGGTGGCATCTGCTTCCCGAAATTCCACGTTGTTTCCGCCAAACAGCATTTCCTTCTGCAGGTGTTCCCCCTCTACCAGGATCCGCACAGCAAGATATTTTCCTTCCATCTCTTTCTGTGTAAAGCTTTTTGCAAAATGAAGCTTAATGGTATTATTCCCATATCCTGCCGCATTGTTGAACCCCATATCAATCTTGAATACACCGCTGGCTCCTTCATATTCCTCCAGCCACTCATCCCTGTAATCTGTTCCGATCTGATAATATTGGTTGGCATCGCCTCCCTCTATATAGTTCGTGTAGCCTTCGCTTGCATAGTCTGCCAGATATCCCTCCCCGGGAAGTTCGAAAGGCTTCCAGTCACGGTCTTTTATTTTCCACTCCACCGATTCGGTCGTGCTGTTTCCGTATGCATCGACGGCAGTCAGCTCATACCGGAAACGTCCGGACTTCTCTGCCTGATAGGAGCTGTTGATCTCCCGGAAAGAATACTCTGTAAAATCGTTCTCCGCATCGCTCTTGAAATAAAGTTTTTTCTCCAGTTCTATCCCGTCTGCCTCTGAGGCATCCGACAACAGATATTGAGGAAGCTTCAAGGCCTCTTCTTTCTCAATATCCTGCAGAAAAAGTCCGTTTGGCACCTTTGAAAATGTTATGACAGGACTTGTGGTATCTTTTATACGAAAGGGGATCTCTTCCGTCACCTTCTTATCGTCCTTATATGTATAAACCAATATATAATCGCCGGTCTTTAAGTCAAAGGAGGCATATTCATCCTCCAGTGTGCTGTTATCCTTTGTATCTATGATCTGATACCCTACATCATAGGAGATCACATCCCCATTGGAATCTTCCACGTGAGCCAAAGGAAACTGAACCGGCTTTCCGGTATATTCCATGGTACTTCCGGCAGATAATGCTCCGTCGAGCACAATGGACAGCTCGCTCCCCCTAAGATTCACTGCCAGCAGAATTCCGCCAGTCAGAAGTATCAAAGCACAAATAATAACACTCGCTGCAATTATCTTTTTTTTCTTCATAATCTTCGCGCCTCCCAATCGGATTTACTTTGCATTTTGAATGTAATACTGTTCAATCCTGTCGGACCAGGTAGCCGTATAGGAATCCAGTGTACTCTGATAAATCTCCCTGGAACTCAGCGCCTGCTTTGTGTAAAGATTCTCACATAAGCTGCCGCCGCTGGTAGTCTTATCCTTGTACCAGGAAAGTCCTACAAAACGCCCCAGTTCCCGGTCAAACCCCGCAATATCCACAATCGTCGCTTCCGAAGTCAATCTCTGAACACTTTTTACATATTCCGTGAACGCAAATCCCATATCTTCCTCCGTCGGCATATATCCATAGTTCAACACTGGCAGACCATTGCAGTTTTGCGCAGCCAGCTTCTGGGCTCTGTCAGAGGTAAGGTATGCCAGAAATTCTTTGATTTCTTCCTTATTGGAGGCATTTTTCGTGATTACAAATTCTCGGCAGACCAGTTCCGCCATCATATTACGCGCTTCCTTTACAATCTCCACATCTGTCTCTGTCACTCCTTCCGGAAACGCTGCTGCATTTCCATCCACATAATCAATAACGGCAGAAAGCACTGCGTCATCCGGAATGCTCGGTGTTCTGTCAATGATTGCGCTTATGACAGGCATCTTCATCATTCTCACATCCTGATCCTTGACAATGCCGTCCTTCACATAAGGACGCATCTCCTGTTCTCCGGCAGAAGTATTGTAATAAAAGGCGATCGGATATTCTTTGGATCCCTTGAAGCCTCCCTGGTACAGCAAAAATTCTGCATCCAGGAAAGATACACTCTCGCATTTGGAATGTACATATTCCACACCGTCCTTGCCCTGGCACAAGGTCTCGGCAGTCTGATATGTCTTTTCAATGGCATTGCGGTTGTCAACAATATTCTGGGGATAATCTTTCGCCACCTCCCAGGTTCCGTTGTTGTCATATTCGCACCTGTAATAATGATCGTAGCCTTCCATGCCAGTCATCTGGGCAAACCATACCTCATAGCAGTAACGCAGGTAATCTGCGCCGCCCGTCGTATCATTTCCGGCAAAGGTAGTGAGAAAAACATTGTTCTCAAACAATTTGTCTCCCACCGCAAACAGTTCGTTCGTCGTATTGGGCAATTTCCAGCTGCCTTCCCCCAGTGTCTCATCCAGAAGTGTCTTGTTATAAGACCAGTTCCAGCCCAGAAAATTAGTGGCGGGCATCTGATAATACGTCCCCTCCTCCTCATAGTAATCCAGCCATTGTGCCCCGATCTTATCCTTAACCTTCACACCTGCTTCCCCGGGAACCTCCATCTCAAAAAGATCGTTCAGTTCCTCCAGTGAATCTGCCTTGTCAAACATGTCCACTTCGATCAGGTACAAATCATACGTGCCGGTTTGACTGGAAATCTTTTCTCTGGCATTTTCATTATCCGTGCTGGATTTCAGGTTGATGTACACATCTGTGTTCACATTCAGCATATAATCATCCACCACAGCCATCAGCCAGTCCGAGCCATAGCCGCCCTCATAATAACAGAGTGTGAAGTTTTTACTGCGATCCCCGTATTTGTCACTGTCCGGCTTGTCCTGCCCCGGCGTGTCTCCATCGCAGGCCGCCATGGAAAACGCCATAAGCG
>CABQGZ010000325.1 GCA_902463835.1 uncultured Lachnospiraceae bacterium | reverse complement strand
GATCCGGATTCAGAGCGCAGGCAATGCAGATGTGCAGTTTGACGCCCTGATGGTAACATTTCTTCCCGGGAATAAGCCGGAGGAACCGGGAAAACCGGGTTATACCGCGATAAAGTATGATTTTGACGATGAATTCCAGAAGCTGGAACCTGTGGCAGAGGAGGAGTCAGGTGCAGCGGATATGCTGCCAATCCTGATCGGAGCGATTGCGGCAGTGGCTGCTGTTGTGACTGTTCTAATCATCATACGAAAGAAAAGGAAGGGAGGAAGCGTGAATGAAGAAGAGAAGAAAAGCTGACGCGGCATTGCTTCTTTGCCTTGGACTTGTGATCGGATGCCTTGGCGCCTGTGACAAGGATCGCAGCATACCGGAAGCTTCCACAGAGCTTGTGTGCCCCCAGGGAAATGATTATAAGGTTGCCACAGAGGAGGTCAAAGTGGAGAAGGCACAGCTTCAGGACAAGGTCCTGGGCGGCTGGATCGGCCACGTGATCGGAATGGGAAGCGGCTTTGAGTATGTGTCCGATGAGAACGGACAGCCCATGATCGCTATAGAGGACAAGTATTGGGAGCCCAACGGCCAGATCTGCAGCGGAACGCTGGGGGCAAATGTATTGCAGCTGGGGCCGTATGACGCCAGTTTCCAGCGTGTGTTTCAGGGAAAGGTCAAGAGCGATGATGATATCATAGTCGATGTACTTGGACAGTATATTCTGGCGGAATACGGGCCAAATCCTGGGTATTACGAGATTTCCAAAGCCTGGAAGGAGCATCAGGTTGGAGATTCCGCCGGAGGCGAGGACGCCATGAGGCTGATCAACACCTATGATTACATTGCTCCGTACATAGGACAGTACGCGTATGGGAATACGCTGTACACGGCCACGGAACCATGGATCGAAAATGAGACATTGGGACTGCTGTTCCCCTATATGCCGGTAAGCGCGGAGGGCATGGCGGACATGTTTACAACGGTCACCGGGGATTCCTATGGTCTGTATCTTGGAAAATTATGTGCCATTGCCTATTCGTACGCGATGACGGAAGAAAGCGCGCCGGCGGCACTGGAAAAAGCATTTACACATATGGAGCGCTCAAACATGATATACGATGCCTATCAGTATGTGCGGGAATGCCATGAGAAGAATCCGGAAGACTGGAGAGCCTGTGCGGTAGGACTGGTGGAGCGCAGCCAGGGAGACAATCTGATGGGGTATAATGTACAGATCGATCTGTATGTGAATGCGGGCTATATTTTTCTGGGTGTTATTTTCGGAGAGAATGATTTTGAACAGTCGATCCGGATCGCGTCTCTGGCAGGGTATGACGGGGACTGTACGACGGCTACGGTAGGAGGATTGGTAGGCGCGGCAATGGGATTTGAGCAGCTTCCGGAAAAATACAAAGAGTATCTCAACAAAGACAGCGTTCTGATCAATGACACCACATGGTTTTCCCATATTGGGGCGGATTTCCCGGCGGAGCAGTCCTTTGCGGAGATTACAGAGCTCACTATGAAGAATATGGAGGCGCAGATCATTGCCTGCGGGGGAAGCGCAGATGGTGATACGTATCGAATTTTGAAGCAGAATTATACGGGAAAGGTGCAGACAGAAGTTGCCAACTATGGTTTTGAAGATGAGACTACAGAGCCGTGGTGCGTGGAAGGAAATGCTGAATTGTCGCTTTCCGCAATTCTGCATCACGGAGCTTATGGCGGCGAGATCTATATAAATGATACGAAGAAGGATGTGAAGGTATTCCAGGAACTGGATCTGGTGGAAGGGGACTACTACCGGGTGGTGGCGTATGTCAGCACAAAGCTCAGCAAGGAATTCCGTATTTACGCGGAGAGCGGCGAAGACTACTTTTATGCTTCCTACAATACGCCGGTGATTGACAGCGACCGTTTCATTCGGGCAGAGCTTATCTTTTGTGCATCCACAGAGAAGATGGATATTGGGATTCATATTCCAGGACAGACAAGTGACGCCGTATCCGTATACTTTGACGATGTATCCCTGCTGAATGTATCCCATAAGATCGCGCGGACGGGACAGCGTATGGAGGCGGAACAGGCGGAAGTTACAAAAAATGTAACATTGGTCCGTGATGAGAGGGCTTCCGGGAAAAATGCAATATTACTCCGGAATGGAGACGCAGTCCGCTTTGACGTGCAGGGGATGGAGGAAGGTTACCAGAATATCCGGCTTTATTATGATTATAAGGGTGCCTTTGTCACGATCCTGCAGGTGAAGATCGATGATGAAAAGACCTTCCAGCTGCCCTTGCTTTCCAGAGGAGAAACTGGCGGGTTTGATTCTGAAAATTATGCGGAGTTTGGAGTCGCGCTGGGAGCGGGGCAGCATCAGATTACATTGAAGCTTGTCAGTGACGGCGATGTAAAAATTGACAGACTGGAAGTGCGGACTGGCGATATCAGTCTGAGGCCGTAGAGAAAGGGTACTATTATGAGACAGGCGGAATTGATTTTTGACGACAGGGTTGCAGTGGGAACCATAGAAGAGACCATATTCGGTTCCTTTATAGAACATATGGGCAGAAGTGTCTACGGCGGATTTTACGATCCAGAGCATAAGACGGCCAATGACTGTGGGTTTCGGGAGGACGTGATATCAGCGGTTCGTGATCTGAACATTTCTACCGTTCGATACCCGGGCGGAAATTTTGTGTCGGGATATGATTGGAAAAAAGGAGTGGGAGAGAAGCGTGTTCCGTGCCTGGAGCTTGCCTGGAAGGAGATCGAGAGCAACCGGGTGGGTGTGGACGAATTTATGGAGTTCGCAAAGCAGTGCGGTTTTGAGACAATGATGGCGGTGAACCTGGGAACAGGTTCACCACAGTCCGCGGCAGAGCTGGTGGAATACTGCAATGGCCCGGCAGGGGGCTGCTGGTCCAATCAGAGGATCGCCAACGGACATGAGCAGCCGTACGGAATCAAAAGGTGGTGTCTTGGCAATGAGATGGACGGAGACTGGCAGATCAGCTCTCTTCCGGCGCAGGAGTACGCGCAAAAGGCTCTTACTGCCGCCAGGATGATGAGGAGAATCGACCCCGATCTGGAGCTGATCGCCTGTGGGAGCAGCAATAACGTAATCGCAAGCTATCCTGCCTGGGATAGAATTGTTCTGGAAACGTTGTATGACGAAGTGGATTATCTGTCGGTGCATACATATTACTATACCTCAGATGAGGATACGGATCATGCGAGCTACCTGGGCTCCTACAAGGATTTTGAAGATATATTACATACGATTACTGCCGTCTGCGACTATGTGAAGGCAGTAAAAAGATCGTCCAAAACAATGAAGCTTTCGGTGGATGAATGGAATGTCTGGCGCCATTATCCGATGGAAGACGGGAAAGATTTGTGGACCGAAGCGCCGGAGAGACTGGAGTGTACCTACAATCTTCTGGACGCCATTGTTTTTTCCTCACTGCTGTGTGTGCTTTTAAATCATTGTGACAGAGTAAAAATGGCCTGCCTGGCACAGCTTATCAATGTGATTGCACCGATTCGAACGATACCGGGCGGGGCGATGTTCCGACAGACCATCTATTATCCGTTTCAGGCAGCCGCGGCACACATGAAAGGGAAGATCCTTCGCTCAGAGGTACATTCCCCGGAAATTGTGTGCGACAAATATGGAAGATATGGTTCTGTGGCGGCGGCTGTGGCGCTGGACGAAGCTGTGCTGACGGTGCTGGCTGTGAATCTGGATCTGACAGAAGAAGTGGAGCTGTGCATTGGATTCCGTAAAAAGCTTAAGATGATCGAGTGGTATGAGCTGTACGATCCGGATGCGGACGCAAAGAACAGCTTTGAGCAGCCCCAGGCGGTGGAGCTGAAGAAGAAGGACACTTCGGAAAAGATGATTCTGAAGCCTCATTCTTTTCACTTGCTTATTTTTGACGTGATAGAACTGGATATATGAGAGACGTGAGAAGAGACGGTGTCGAAACTGTCTCTTTTTACGTAAGTATGAAAACAAAAAATGCAAATACCATTGACATTATAACGGTCAACCGATATAATAACAGAAACAGTAGTAGGAGGTGAAACACCGTGCTGATAAATGAATTAATGGAAAGTAAAAAAATAACGAAATATCGCTTGGCAAAAGACAGTGGCATTGCTTATACGACCATCAATGACATATGCAGTGGTAAGGCACAACTTGAGAAATGCTCCGCCGAAACGATCTACCGAATTTCTAAGGTGCTCGGTGTTTCGATGGAAAGCCTCATAGAACCCTGCTTTGACAAACGCAGCGACTTTGAATTGTTCAAGAGCAATACTTGTCATAGACTGAAAGAACTCGGCGATATTGAATTTGTAATCGAACTTTTGGAAGAAGATCATATTCGCAAGTATTATAAGAAAAAATGGTATCCCGAAAGTTTATACCTTCTCGCAATGCTTGATTATGTCAGCAGAGAAAACGATATCCCAATCTGCACACAATATGACGATATGCGCAGTTTGAAATTAAAAAGAATTCTTTTTCCTGCCAGTGTATTGGTCGCGACCAAAGTTGCTAAAAACGATGAGCTAAAACATCGTTCTATAAGAGAATCAATTCCTGAATTTATGCGGTTTAATATCGTAGAAAGTGAGGTGCGAAATGTCATCTGACAGTTTTACAAAGGAAAACCTCGATACCTATCTTAAGGAGTTAGCGAAAGTGTTCAGAAGACTCAATGGCAAGTCTATGCCGGCAGAGATCGTATTGGTCGGCGGTGCCGCCATTTTAACGAATTACGGCTTTCGTGATATGACTACCGATATTGATGCCGTGATACATGCCGCCTCATCAATGAAAGATGCTATAAATATGGTTGGCGACAAGTTTGATTTGCCGAACGGCTGGCTGAATGCAGATTTTATGC
>CABQGZ010000324.1 GCA_902463835.1 uncultured Lachnospiraceae bacterium | reverse complement strand
ATAAAAGACAGATAGAGGTTGCGTGATTCATAAGTAGCTTATCGGATGTGGCAGGCACAGAAGAAGATAGGAGAAAGGGAGGAACGCCGAAAGGGCTCATCACACTGCAGGGAGCTTCTTGGGCATATGGTGAAGAATCATATGACTGTCATCTACAACTAGATGGGGCGCTATCATATATCATCCGACAGAGAGGAAAGTTCTCTGTATGGTATTGTGATTTTATGAGCTGCTTCCAAAGGCGGCTCTTTTTTAATTTTATCCAGGAGGTAAGGAAAATGGCACTTTTTAAAGGAGCAGGTGTTGCAATCGTAACACCTATGAAAGAAAATCAGGAAGTAAATTACAAAAAACTGGAGGAAATCATCAACGATCAGATTGCAAACGGAACGGATGCCATCATCATAACAGGTACCACCGGAGAATCCTCCACCCTTTCCGAGGAAGAACACAGCGAATGCATCCGCACCTGTGTGAGTATCGTGAACAAGCGGGTTCCCGTCATTGCAGGAACAGGCTCCAACAGCACGTTGACGGCGATCCAGCTGTCAAAGGATGCGGCAAAGGCCGGGGCGGATGGTCTTCTGATCGTAACCCCCTACTACAACAAGGCAACCCAGGGAGGTCTGGTCAATCATTACAGCAAGATCGCAGCTTCCGTGGATGTTCCCATCATCCTCTACAATGTGCCGGGCCGTACCGGCTGCAACATTCAGCCGGCCACCGTGGCAAGACTGGCAAAAGAGGTGGATAATATCGTCGGTATCAAGGACGCCACCGGAGATATCACCAACGCGCTGCGGATCATGCAGCTGACCAATGGGGAATTCGACCTGTATTCCGGCGAGGATGGAATGGTAATCCCGCTGTTGTCCGCAGGCGGAATCGGCGTCATCTCCGTTCTGTCCAACGTGGCGCCCCGATTTACTCACGACATGGTCATGAATTATCTGAACGGTGACAGGGAGAAAGCTCTGGAAATGCAGCTGAAGGCGCTGCCGTTGTGCGACGCGTTATTCTGCGAGGTGAATCCCATTCCGGTGAAGACCGCCATGAATCTCATGGGCTGGGAGGTTGGACCCTTGCGGGAGCCGTTGACCGAGATGGAACCGGCACATGTGGAACAGCTGAAAAAGGCGATGGAGGAATTCGGGATTTCGCTGGCATAACATAGAATGAAATAAAAAAGCTGGCATGGGATATAAGATGCCAGCTTTTTGCTGTAGTGGAATCATAGGCTTTTTTGGGGAGAGGAGGGTCTACTTTTCATGAAAGTGTTTGCGGTATGCGCCGGGAGTGAATCCGGTGACAGCTTTAAATGTTTTATAAAAATGCTTTGTATCATGGTAACCGACAAGCTCGCCAACATCCTTCGCTTTGCTGTGAGGATCCAGTAAGAGACGCTTGGCCTCATTGATACGCGCATTGGTCACATATTGTATAAAGCTGATTTCAGTCTGCTCTTTAAATAAACGTGAAAAATAGCTGGGAGATAAGTGGACAATGCCGGCTACATTTTCAAGGGTGATAGGTTCGCGCAGGTGCTCAAGAATATATTGGCGGGCATCATTTATAGCATCATAATCGGAGCTTGCAGAAGAGTCGGACACCAGTGCCAGTGTCTGGTCAGCTTTTTGGCGAATCCAATTAAGGGCAGCGGTCGCAGTGTCTATTTTTGACAATTCCTGATAAAGTGAAAATTCTTCTCCCAGCAGGCAGCTGTCAACCAGATTGCTTGTCAAAAAACCAGTGAAAAGCAAAAGAACCTGCAGAGTGACATTTTTCAGGTGCTCAGCATACTTATTCGCAGCGGAATCGTTGATAAAAAAAGGAGCGTATATATCAGCAAGTTGGTTTTGTATCCCCTTGGAATCATGGCTGTTAAGCTTGTTAAGCAAAAGTTCCTGCTGCTCAGAGGTAAGGCTCCAGGAGTCGTCATTCTTAACGGTACGGTTATTTTCCGTTTCAATCACCTGTTTCAGCATGCGGTAAGCGTATTGATAACTGGCATGCAGTTCACGTAATTCACCGGTTACATATCCAATGGAATTATATAGATTCGGATGAATCTTTCCGCGACATAGATCACGGATTTCCTGGAAGAGTTCTGACAAACGTCCCTTGTCTATGAGAAGTACAGCCGGTAAGCTGAGTAAAAAAATCAAGGTTTGTTCCTCTATGAAGCTATAGGAGGCAATGTCATTTTCTTCCAGTGTTCCCTGCGCAAGCTTCTCTATGGCATCCAGCAGAGACGAAAGACCGGCTTGAGGCTGTGGAGATATTTTAAAAAGGGCAATTGCATAGTGATTGTAGGGCAATTGCGATAAAAATGCATGGCTATTTTCTATAATGTAGTTATTATCTGTTTGCCGCTGGAAAATAATATTGCTGATAAAACGATTTCTCTCGTTCATAATGCTTTGATTTTCCTGCATTCTGTGAAGCTCCAACTGATGTCTGGCGCCCTCGATTGTGCGAAGGAGTTCTTCATCCTTAACAGGTTTTAGCAGGTAAGCGTAGGCGTTGTGGCGTAATGCTTCCTGTGCTGAGGAAAAAATCTCATAGCCGGATAACAGAATGTAGACGGTTTTATAGTGATTGTCTCGCAGTATTCGAAGCAGTTCGATGCCGTCCATCTCCGGCATCCGGATATCTGCGATGATGATATCAGGTTCCTGTTCCTGAATCATTTGGAAGGCGAGAGCACCATTGCCGGCTTCGCGAATCGTATCATAACCCGCAGTCTGTAAAGTGCTGTGCAGATAGTTGCGCGCAGCAATTTCATCATCAATAATCAGAATGTCCATTTGTGTTACCTCCTGTCTGTTCCAATATGGGTGTTTCATTGAGTTGAGCCGGCAGAGTGATGCGTACCGTTGTGTAATCTTCACTTCGGGATATCTGTAATCCGTATTCATCCCCGTAATGCAGGCGGATTCGGCGGTTTACATTGAATATACCCAGTTGTTCTGACGAGAGAGGAAGATCCGTCAGGGGCATTTGCAGTCGTTTATTGATTTCCTTCATAGCCTGGGGATCGATAATCCTGCCTGTATTTGCAACATAGATAATAAATATTTTGCCTAATCTTTTGGCAACAATGTGCAAGCTGCCTTTTTCGGAAGCATGCTCCAGACCATGATGAATGGCATTTTCTACCAAGGGCTGCAGTGTAAGCTTTAAAATAGATAAGGGAAGGACCGCATCGTCAATATCATAGTCTACCTGGTAGGTGTCACCGAAGCGACACTGTTGAAGAAAGAGGTATTTCTTTGTCACATCGAGATCCTCCGCAAAGCTTACCTGGTATTGTCCCCTGCTCAGGTTGTAGCGAAGCAGATCAGCCAGAACCTGTACCATCTGCATGGCCTTTTGCTGGTCTTTGCTGTTGATGACAGCCTTGATAGAATTCAGCGTATTAAAAAGGAAGTGCGGATTGATCTGACTCTGAAGTGCTTCCAGTTCAGCTCGTGTAATCAGCAGGTTCATCTCATAGCGTTCGTGGATAAAGCTCTTGGTCTGCAGTAGCATGTTGTTGAAAGCAGTGCCAATCATGGCAATCTCGTCGGCGCCCTTGACAGGAACGGCGGCATCCAGATTTCCTTCTCCGACTTGTTGAAAGGAATGCGTCAGTTGCTGCAAGGGCTTTGTGACAAAGAAAGCCATGGTGGCTGATAAAACAAAGGAAAATAAAATCAGCGCAAGGAGGAGCAGGAGATTGATATTGCGAAACAGTTCTGCAAATCCTGTCTGAGTATCCAGGGGAAGATAGGACACAATGCGCCAACCAAGTGCTGTCGCTGGTGAAATAGATCGGAAAAAGGTGGCTTCATCCGTAGTTACAGTATCTGTTCCAGAGGCGAGTTCCTTGTAGTTTATGGAAATAATTTGATTCGTATTTGCACCCTTAGCATAGATAGTGTGTCCTTCGTTGTCGACGAGCAGCAGTGTTTCATTCTCGCGTAGGGAATCCGCAGAGAGCAGATCGATGACATAGGACAGGGGCTCATATACCACTACGATTCCCAGGGGTTGCCGATTGCCGGAGTATAGCACGCGGCTAATGGAAACCAGGGGTCGGGGGGCATCATAATAGAAAGCATTGGTGTGGTTTATGCGAATCAGTGGGCGCCCTTGCAATGTCATAGTTTCCTGAAACCACGCATCTGAAAAGCTGTTATAGTTATTGAGAGAATATCCCTGTCTGCTCCAGGTTAGGAACGGAAGACCTTCCAGGGTCAGAAGCGCCACACCGTCCAGGTTATCATTTAACTCCAGCTGTGTGGCTAGAAGTGTTGATAATTCCTGCCTGGCGGCATAAAAACGGGAATTGATTGGGGTAGCAAATAAGTCTGACAGATTCTGGGGATTGGCGTACAGGAGCATAGACTGCTTATCCAACAGCTGCATATTGGAATCAATGCTCTGGATAATCTGCTGATCTATGGGGATTCGATATATTTCCATATTTTTACTGGATTGTTTTTGCAAAATATGGGCATAAAAAATAACCATGAATACAAAGAGAATGATCATGGGAATCGTATAGCAGAAGAAGAGTTTGTAGCGCAGCTGGCTGCGAATCTTAAATGATATTTTTATTTTCTTTTTCATAATTTCATTATAATTGGGGAAAGCGGCTTCGTCAATAAGAAAAAACAGTGAAAAAACACACTGAATAGCAAAAATACCACCCTTGGCGGATAGAACGAGGGGGACTATAATGAATGCAACAAGACAACAAGAGCAAAAATAATAAAAATGAAAGCTAAGGAGGAAAAATTATGCTTAAGAAAAGAATTTGTGCACTTGGACTTGCGTTTGTACTTGTAGGCGGGCTGATCGGCTGTGGGGCAGGATCGAAAGATCCGGATGGCAAAAATCCGGATGATGGAGGTGCAAAGACAGAAAATGCTAT
>CABQGZ010000323.1 GCA_902463835.1 uncultured Lachnospiraceae bacterium | reverse complement strand
TTGAAATAAAGCTGAATGATAAAGAGAAAGCCCTGGAGCTTCTTGGACGCCACCTGGGGATGTGGAATGATAAGTTGCAGGTGTCTGGCCTTGAAACCGAAAAGTCCAAGCTGGACGATATTCTGAAGCAGATGCGTGGTGATGGATAATGAATAGCCGTCTTGTCTTATCGGATAAATACAAAGCATTCCTCCGGCACAATGCTCCGGTGGAAATGCTGGAAGGCGTGACAGCTGCCGGAAAGACCACGGTCGGCATATTTAAGTTTATGCTCCTGGTAGCGGAATCGCCGAAGAAATACCATATCATTGCTGCTAAGGACACAGGTACAGCTGAAAAGAATATCATCAATAAGGACCTTGGCATCATAGATGATTTTGGCGTCCTTACAGAGTACAACGGCAACGGCACAAAAGACGAGAAGATACCGCATATAGCCTACCATACCAGCAATGGCGAGAAGATCGTGTATGTTATGGGCTATGGTGACAAGAAGAAATGGCAGAAAGCCCTTGGTGGCCAGTATGGCTGTCTCTACATTGACGAGATCAACACGGCAGATATCGATTTTGTCCGTGAGGCCGTCATGAGAGCAGATTACACAATGGGAACGCTGAACCCAGATGATCCGAGCCTTCCGGTGTACAAAGAATATATCAATTGCTGTCGTCCCCTGGAGCAATACAAGGACGACGCACCAAAAGAGATCAATGCGTTTCTGACAGAGCCCGCAAAGCCTGGATGGACACATTGGTTTTTTAATTTCAAGGACAATGCAGGACTTCCACCGGAAAAGATTGAGCAGATTAAACTCAACGTGCCAGAGGGTACGAAGCTGTGGAAGAATAAGATACTTGGTCTTAGGGGACGCGCTACTGGGCTTGTGTTCAGCAATTTCTCCCGGCGCCGGCATGTTGTTACAAAGGATTATGCAAAGACTTTCATCCGCAATAAAAGCAACAAGAACCAGCTGGAATGGTTCGAATGGTTCACGTCCGGCCTGGATACAGCGTATTCTTCGAGTAGCCCAGATACCATAGCCATGAGTTTTATTGGGATCACCAACAAGGGCAGGCTGTTTGTGCTGGATGAAAAGGTATATAACAACACAGATCTGGAAAACCCGATCGCCCCGTCGGACACAGTAGTCAATTACATTGCATTCCTGGAACGCAACAGGAAGGAATGGGGATTTGCAAAAAATGTATTTGTGGACAATGCGGACCAGGCAACGCTGACGGAGTTTGCGAAGTATAAACGGTTCCACAATGATTGCCTGTATCTGTTTAACAACGCTTATAAGAAGGTCGAGATCATCGACCGTATCAACCTGCAGCTTGGCTGGCTTTCCTGGAATGATGATGGGAAGGAGCCGAGCTATTTTGTTGTGGACTCCTGTGAGAACTACATCCACGAACTGGAAGTATACAGTTGGATGGAGGACAAGGATTCCACGACTGAGGACGGCAACGACCACATGATTAACAGTACCCAGTACGGCTGGATCCCATACCGGGATAAGATTGGAGTGAAGAAAGAATGAAGGTGATAGATAAGATGGCAGAAGCAGCAAGAAGAGGTATCAGAAGTTTCTTGAAGATCGAACCGGCGCAGGCCTCCGTGATCCACATCCATGAGAAGTTGGATTTTAACGCCAATGCAGCCAAGAACCGGATATGGTACCGTGGAGATTCGGACGAGCTGGCGGAGTTGTACAAGCTGCTCCCAGGCAGTAACACACGGTTCTGGAAGGTGGTGCCCACAGCGGGCATGGAGATTGAAAAGACCCATATCGGGATTCCCAGTATTACCGTAGATATCCTTACAGCAATTGTGCTGCGGGATATGAACGGCGTTGAGCTGGAAGGAAAGCACAAGACGCTCTGGGACGACATGGAGAAGGAAAAAAAGTTCAAGGATATCTTGGAGAGAGCCATCAATGACGCTCTGGTGGTCGGAGACGGGGCGTTCCGTATCAGCTTCGATCCGGATATTTCCGCATTTCCGATCCTAGAGTTCATTCCGGGGGATCAGATGGAAGTAGAATACCGGCGCGGGAGGATATATGAAATCACCATCAAGACCCCGTACAAGCACGGAGGCCGGGAATATGTTTTGGAAGAGATATACGGGAAAGGATATATCAAGACCACGCTGCTCCTGGATGGCAGAGAGGTTCTTCTCAACTCAATACCAGAGACAGAGAAGCTGAACCCGCTCATAACCTTTGATGGGGATTTCATGCTGGCGGAGCATTTTAAGATATTCGAAAGCCCAAGGTACAAGGATCGTGGAGGCTCTATCTTTGACAAGAAGGTGGACAGCTACGACAATTTGGATGAAGCGTGGAGCCAGTGGATGGACGCACTGCGAAAGGGCCGCACCAAAGAGTACATTCCGGAAGATATGGTTCCCAGGAACCCTAATACAGGCGAAGTTTTAATGCCGAATCCATTTGATAACGCTTATATTCTGCACGATAAACCGATGTCGGAAAATGCAACGCCGAAGATCGAGACTGTACAGCCGGCCATTCCAGTGGATAGTTACCTGGGCACTTATATGACCGCTCTTGACCTGTGCCTGCAGGGGATAATCAGCCCATCCACATTGGGAATCGATGTGAAAAAACTAGACAATGCCGAAGCACAGCGGGAGAAAGAGAAAGCAACATTGTACACCCGGAATAAGATCATTGAAGCGATCCAGAACACGGTTCCCGCGGTCATTGCCAATGTGATTAAGGCTAATGCCGTGTGGAACAAGCAGACCATTGAAGATGTGAGTGTGGATATTTCCTTCGGGGAATATGCGAACCCGTCCTTTGAAAGCCAGGTGGAGACCATATCAAAGGCACGAACCGGACAGATCATGTCTGTGGAGGCGTCTGTGGAAGAGTTGTATGGCGATTCTAAGGACGATAAGTGGAAAGAAGAGGAGATTGCCAGGCTTAAGGCAGAACAGGGAATCCAGGACATGGAAGAACCGGGGCTGAATATGGAAGGAGTTGACCTGGATGAAGGTGGTAGTGGCAAACCGGGCTTACAGTATGAGCTGTCAGGAATACCAGGGGATGCTAAAGGTGGCGAGTGACCAAGTACCGTTTGGTGTATACGCAGTTGAGAAGAAGAATTATGCGGAGCTGCGAAATGACAAGTGTACGAGCACCACGCAACTGAAAGCGATGGTAAGGCAATACAAGCAGGCGGGCTATAAAGTTCATTACAATGGCAGGTGATATTGTTGGCTGACTATGATATTGAAAAAGCTTTTCTGGCAATCGAAAATGAGCTGATGGCGTCCATGATACGGAACATGAAGCGCCATCGTATCGAGGAGATTGAAGAGGGAAAAGAGTGGGCCATGTGGCAGGCTATGCAACTGGAATCCCTGGAAAAATACAAGCGGGATAACCGTAAGAAGTTCCAGAGTCAGTTTTCCGACATCAACAGTTCCATTGAATCTATCATCGGGGCTGCACGGATCCAAGGTAGCATGGATCAGGAGATTAAGATTCTGGATGCGATTCGAAAAGGATTCAAGCCATCACGGAGCCTTAAGCGGAGCACCCAGATAATGGGCGAGTTTTTCAAATTGAATGACCGCAAGCTGGAAGCGCTGATCCGGGCAACCCAGAATGACTTCAAAAAAGCTGAACAGGCCATGCTTCGGATGGCTGATGATCAGTACCGGAAGGTTATCTTCAATGCCCAGGTGTATGCGAACACCGGCGCTGGTACATATGAAAAGGCCGTGGACATGGCAACCAGGGATTTTATCGGTTACGGGATTAACTGCATCGAATACGCCAATGGTGCCCGCCATACCATAGCAGATTACGCAGACATGGCCATAAGAACCGCCAGCAAGCGTGCCTATCTCACCGGAGAGGGCGAGAAGCGGCAGGAGTGGGGGATTTCCTTGGTGATTCTGAAAAAGCGTGGAAATGCCTGTCCTAAGTGTCTTCCATTTGTCGGCAAGGTATTGATTGACGATGTATGGAGTGGCGGGAAACAGTCAGACGGTCCGTACATGCTCATGAGTACAGCAATGGAACGCGGCCTGTATCATCCAAGGTGCAAGGATATCCACACCACGTATTTTGAGGGAATCAGCACACCTGGAGCGTCCTATACCAGGAAAGAACTGGAAGAAGTTGAGGCGGCCTACCGGAAGGACCAGAAACAGCAGTATGCGAAACGGCAGGAGGAGAAGTTTGGGCGGCTGGCGAGGCATTCGCTGGATGAAGGAAATCAGAAGCTGTATCAGCGAAAAGAAAAGGAATGGAAAAATGTAAGGTTTAGAACTGGAGATAAAGACCAATTAGAATATCTGGGTGAAAAAAGAGAAAGGGATTTTTTCGGAATCCCGAACGATATCACATCGACATGGAAGGATTCTGCCAGCAAGGCAGGTTCCGTCTCTGATGCGTTAGAGTATGCCATAAACGGTCAGAAATTTAAGGTCGATGGAAAAAAGGTTTTGTTAGATCCTTCTCAACACGAGAAAGAAGTTGCCGAATGTATAGCGAAATTGTATGGCAAGAATGTCAGAATGATTCCGCGGGTTGCGTATCCACAAGGGATATCTACTCCAGACTTTGAGATTGATAACAAAAAGTGGGATTTAAAAACAATCGGCACAGCAGGAAAGAACGTTCTGTATAATGCAGTGAAAAAGAAGAAGCGACAAGCAAGTTGCTTTATCTTTGATGTGTCTGATTGCCCTTTGGAGGCAAGCGAAATAAAGCGCCAAGTTAATGATTTGTTTAAGTCTACACACCTTGCCTTTATTGATACGGTCGGGGTGTATAAGGATAGTCAGATTATTGGTATATATGAAAGAAAAAAATGAGAACCATTCGGCTGTACAATCCTTGCGGATTATGGGTACTGTGGATGGCTCTCATTAAGATATCTTGCCTATAT
>CABQGZ010000322.1 GCA_902463835.1 uncultured Lachnospiraceae bacterium | reverse complement strand
CTATTCTAATACCAACGGCCAGAATGCCAGCGGTCAGAACAGCTATTCTAACATCAACGGCCAGAATGCCAGCGGTCAGAACAGCTATTCCAACACCAATAGCCAGAATGCAAACGGCCAGAATGCAAATCAGAACAGAGCACAGAACAAATCTTCTAACAGAAGCGGAAGCAATTGTAATTATTAAGTCCAAGCTGCAAAGATAGAAGAACAGGCATATGATATGAATAGGAACAGATTGCAGGAATTTTCCTGCAGTCTGTTTTTCAAGTCACGAGAAAGAGGTGATTCCATGAAATTTCATGCAATTGGTATAAACGAGCTTGAAACCTATTTGAATAGGCCGAATACTGTGTTGGTCGATCTTCGAACGAGAGAAGAATATAATCTGTATCATCTGGAAAATGCCCGGAACATCCCATACGATGATCTGGAAAAATACAAAAGCAGACTATCCCGTGAAACAACCTATATACTGTATTGTGAGCGGGGAGGAAGCAGTCTTATGGCAGCAAAAGAACTGAGCCGCGAAGGCTATATCATATATACCGTGATCGGCGGCATCCGAGCCTGGGAAGAACGGAAGCTGGATTAATACAACGTCGGCACTTAGCAAGCGGGCCATGGAAGTGGCCTGCGCGCTTAGTGTCCGCTACGTTTTGAACGGAGCGAGAGCGTGTCTGACTTAGGGCTACCCGTCCTCTCGGGCGGACCTAGTGCTGCAACCGTTCAGCCCGCTAACATTTCATAGATTCCACGAAAATGGGTTGACATCAAAAGCCGGAAATTATAATATAGGTAGTATAGGAAGTGAGGAATACAATGAATCGATGTGAAATAATCGCCCCCTGCCATTTCGGCCTGGAGGCGGTTCTGAAAAAAGAGATATATGACCTGGGTTATGAGATCACTCAGGTGGAAGACGGACGCGTAACCTTCGAAGGAGATTCGGAGGCAATCTGCCGCGCCAATATATTTTTGCGGACGGCGGAGCGGATCCTGCTTAAAGTAGGAGAATTTCAGGCGGAGACCTTTGACGAGCTCTTCGAGGGAATCAAGGCCATTCCCTGGGAGCAATATATCCCAAAGGATGGAAAATTCTGGGTCACGAAGGCCTCCTCCATAAAAAGCAAGCTGTTCAGCCCCTCAGACATTCAGTCCATTGTAAAAAAGGCCATGGTGGAGCGTTTAAAGCAGCACTATCATGAGGAGTGGTTTCTAGAGAGCGGCGCCAGCTATCCGCTACGTATTTTTTTGTTGAAGGATCGTGTGACGGTGGCGCTGGATACAACGGGGGAATCCTTACATAAGAGAGGATACCGTACCATGACCAGCAAGGCTCCTATCACCGAGACCCTTGCGGCGGCTTTGATATTGCTGACACCCTGGAACAAAGACAGGATCCTGATCGATCCCTTCTGCGGCAGCGGAACCTTTCCAATCGAAGCGGCCATGATGGCGGCAGGCATTGCGTCGGGCATAAACCGCAGCTTTACAGCGGAGGAATGGACGAATTTCATTGACCGTCAGCTCTGGTATGACAGTGTGGAGGAAGCCCAGGATATGATTGACACGGATATCCAGGTGGATATTCAGGGCTATGACATTGATGGAGAGGTTATAAAGGCCGCCCGGGAGAATGCGAAAAGAGCCGGCGTGGATCATCTGATCCATTTTCAGCAGAGACCGGTGTCCGCCCTGAGCCATCCTAAGAAATACGGTTTTGTGATCACCAATCCGCCCTACGGGGAACGGCTGGAGGAGAAGGCAGCTCTCCCGCAGCTGTACGGAGAGATCGGACAGGCCTTACAGCGTCTGGACAGCTGGTCTATGTACATGATCACAAGCTATGAGGATACGGAGCGCTATATTGGAAGAAAGGCAGATAAAAACAGAAAGATATACAATGGAATGCTAAAAACGTATTTTTATCAGTTTCTGGGTCCTAAGCCCCCGAAACGGAAGCAGATATAGAAAGAGGAGAAAACGTGCGTGATACCAGAAAATATATAGCGATGCTTCTTGTTCTTGGCACAGCCCTGGTGCTGAAATTCAGCAATCCAGGAGGCAAAATGGAACAGGTAGAGACCTTTCGCGGAGCGAATATCAAGACGGACATCTGGAATCCGTTGATTGCGGAGAGCGTCAATGAGCGGGAAATCTCTGTCGTTGTGGATAATAAGCGGATAAGCAGTAAAAATACCGGAATGTTCATGAATGAAAATCTGACGCTGATGCTGCCGGTGTCTGTGCTCACAGACAGCTTTGACTGCAGCACCCATCTTTACGGGGAGCAGAAGCTTCTGATTGAGAAGAGGAGCAATGCCATCACGTTCCATCTGGACGAACCACAGGTGACGGTCAATGAGGAGCGCAGTGATATCTCCTCCGCCATGATGTGTGTGGACGGTGAGTACTATGTGCCTGCGGATACCGTGTCGGCGCTTCTGGATTTTTCCTATCAGTGGGATATGGAGAAGAATCAGGCAGTGGCTTTGAACAACAGCATCGGAACCAGCATTCTTCCGGCCAGATACGATCTGCGGGAAAGACAACGGACACCGTCGGTGAAGAATCAGGGACGGTTCGGAACCTGCTGGGCTTTCGCGGCCCTCTCCGCCATAGAGTCCGCCATGCTGCCGGAGATATCTATGGAGCTGTCACCAGATCACATGTCCTTAAAAAACAATTTTTATCTGGAGCAGGCGGAGGGCGGCAATTATACCATGGGGATGGCATATCTGACCGCCTGGCAGGGGCCGGTGTACGAGGCGGATGACCCCTATGGCGACAATAAATCTCCCGACGGTCTGACACCGGTGAGACATGTCCAGGAGATTCAGATCATAGAGCACAAGGATTATGAGAAGATCAAGGAGGCCGTATTCAAATACGGCGGCGTGCAGACCTCCATTTACAGTGCCATCCGAAGCACCAGAGTGGATTCCGACTATTATAACAGCAGCACCAGCAGCTATTGCTACATTGGAAAAGAAAAATCCAACCATGACGTGATGATCATCGGCTGGGATGACAATTACTCCAAGGACAATTTTAATATGCCCCTGGAGGGAGACGGCGCATTTATCTGTCAGAACAGCTGGGGCAGCAAATTTGGCCAGGACGGCGTGTTCTATATCTCCTACTACGATGTGAACGTGGGCAGCCATAACCTGGTGTACACCGGAATTGAGGCGGCTGACAACTACGACAACATCTATCAGACCGATCTCTGCGGATGGGTAGGCCAATTAGGCTATGGACGAGAAAACATCTACGGAGCCAACGCCTACACGGCGAACCAGAATGAACTGCTTCGGGCCGCCGGCTTCTATGCCGTTGGAAAAGACACCGAATACAAGCTGTACGTAGTAAACCAGTTTGAGGACACCCAGTCCCTGGAGAACCGTGTTTTGGTAGCCCAGGGCACCCTGAAAAATTCCGGCTTCTACACCATAGATTTTGACAAACCCATACCCGTGACACCCGGAGAAAAGTATGCAGTGATCCTGTCCGTCACCACCCCCGGCGCCGAGAAGCCCCTGGCCATCGAATATGCCGCCGACCGCTTCACCAGCACCGTAGACATCACCGACGGCGAAGGCTACATCAGCGCCAACGGCACCCAATGGGAAAGCCTGGAAGTTACCCAAAACAGCAATCTATGCCTGAAAGTATATAGTGACAATCAGTAATATAATAAGGAAGGAACTACTACCCAATGAAGAAAATCATTTTTGCCACCGGAAACGAAGGAAAGCTAAAAGAGATAAAAGTGATTCTCGGCGCCCCCGGCGTAGAGATCATCCCCATGAAGGAGGCCGGCATCGACGTTCCCATCATAGAGGACGGAACCACCTTCGAGGAAAACGCCGTTATCAAAGCAAGAACCATCGCGGAAGTGACAAATGAAATTGTCCTGGCAGACGATTCCGGTCTTGAGATCGACTATCTGAACAAGGAGCCGGGCGTCTACTCCGCCCGCTATGCCGGGGAGGACACGCCCTATTCCATTAAAAATCAAATGCTTTTGGATCGCCTGGAAGGGGTGGAAAAAGAGAAGCGCACCGCCAGATTCGTCTGTGTGATTGCAGCGGTACTGCCGGATCAGACGGTACTCACCACCAGGGGCACCATTGAAGGTTATATCGGCTATGAGCCGGCAGGGGAAAATGGTTTCGGCTATGACCCTATCTTCTATGTGCCGGAGTACGAGTGCTCTACAGCCCAGCTTACCATGGAGCAGAAGAATGTACTGAGCCACCGGGGAAAGGCTTTGCGGGCCATGAAAGAGCAATTGAAAGCATATCTGGAAGACTAAGGGAAGCGTTATGAAGATCTTGGTTGTCAGTGACACACATAAAAAACAAAAAAATCTGGAGAGAGCCCTGGAGCGCGAGGCACCCATCGATTTACTGATCCACCTGGGGGATGCGGAAGGCTATGAGGAGGATATTGCCCACATGGCCGGATGCCCCCTGGAGATTGTGGCCGGGAACAATGATTTCTTTACCAGGCTGGAGCGGGAAAAGGAATTACAGCTGGGGAAATACCGTGTCCTTATCACCCATGGTCACTACTATTATGTGGGCTCCGGCATCGCGGACATCAAGCGGGAAGCCAAAGGCCGCGGGTTTGATATCGTGATGTTCGGTCATACTCATGTTCCGTTGATTGATTACGGAGATGTGATCGCACTGAATCCGGGCAGCCTGACCTACCCGCGCCAGGAGGGGAGACAGCCCTCCTATATACGGATGGAAATCGATAAAAAGGGGAAGGCACATTTTCAAATTGAGTATCTGTGAGTGAGACGAAAAAAAATAAAAAAATTGTTGACAATTAGTCTGCCCTATAATATAATAGGTTTTGTGTCACGGCATTGTACGTGAATTATGCGGTTGACGGGGTGTGGCTCAGCTTGGCTAGAG
>CABQGZ010000321.1 GCA_902463835.1 uncultured Lachnospiraceae bacterium | reverse complement strand
GGATGTTAAACCAATCAATCAGTTCTTCCGAAACCTGTTCAAAGGAAAGGCAGTGGTTTACCTCGGCATCATAAATTTGACGCTCAATGTCCTTTTTGGAAAAGCAACGAATCACATCCTGCCGATGGTTCTTTGTTTTGCGGGCAATGTATTCGATCAGGCTGCATACATAAAAAATATCATTCATCTGTTTTTCCGTCATGGATGTGTTCACTCCTCTCGAATGTTAAACAGCGCAGAGCATTGGCTGTATGAAAACTGATCTGATGTGTCGGGTGTTTGAATTTTGCCAATGCCCAAAATGCTTCGCGGCTGATTTGACCAGAAGTAAAGCCGTTGACGTAATCCCAAATCGTATCGTCAGACATTGGCCCCTCTACAATATCGTAGGGATGGGTTTCGCCTGCACGACATTTTGCAATAAAATCCAGCCATTCATCCGACATTTCCGGGAAGCGCAGAATCTTCAGCTCAGGATTCTCTACATAGCGGTAAATGTTCACAATACCATATGCGGAGCGGCGGTCTGCCCAGCGGTAGGCTTGCTGATAATTGTTCGTGCAATAGAATCCCCATGAAAAGTCTTTTGTATACCGTGTGATACGGATTTCAGGATAGACAACTTCCTCTTTGCTACCGTGATACAGTAAAATCTCGCGCATCTGCTTCACCTTCTATAGATAAGATGGTGACTATGGTGCTTCTTATTATAATATGTACCGGGCGGCAACCGCCGCCCGCTGTTCTTAACCGAACAGGCCGCTCAGCAGAGGAATGAGGGTAATGCCGACCAACGCCACGCCGCCGCCAGCCATGAGTTGTTTCATGCCCTGACTTTTGCTGCCCGGATTGTCGTTACCGTAGCCTTCCAGCAGATTGATCGCCCCCCAAACGCCGAGGCCAGCACCCAGAGCGACAACCAGAGTCTGAAGAACTTCGATAGCACTGTTGAAGAATTCCATAGTCTTTTCTCCTTTATTATAAAGCGTTTTTGGTCATTTGTACACACCTGAAATCCCATCATTTTATGCCGCATAGCCGCAGCAGAGTTGATTTTCTGGTGTACCTGTCAGACCGATGGTAAAAATAGCCACCTACCCAATCAGATAGGCGGAAGTGAATCAGCGTCCACCACGATGAACTCATCACCGGGGTGGATTTTTGTTTTTCGGTTCAGATATTTTTCAATATCAAACGTGTTCTTGGGGTTGTAATCAGAGGTCAGCTTGTAGTTCGGATGCTGGGTCAGGTCGTACTTGTCCGAAAGAAAAGGCCGCACACCGCGCAGCTGCAAAATGCACTTGCCACCATCCAGCACAGCAATCTCATCTCGACTTAATAATTCGTGACCCAATTTGGAGTAATTTGTGCCGTAAGATGGTGAGTTTCCGCGCGTGTCCGATGTGTTGAACGCATCAATCGTTTCTTTGCCCAGCATTTCAGACAGGTCTTTCAACGTACCGGGTTCCGAACCGCCGAGGAAAATCTGACTGTCCATATTGCCGATGATGGTATCGGCATTGTCCTTGTAGATAGCCTTTAGCTGGCTTTTTGCCTGTAAAACAAGGCAAGCCGAAATCTCACGGCTGCGGATGGTCGCCACCAGTTTTTCCAGATTGGGAATCTGCCCGATGTTGGCGCACTCGTCAATCAGACAGCGCACATGAATAGGCAGCTTGCCGCCGTACACATCGTCCGCTTTGTCGCACAAGAGGTTAAAAAGCTGGGTGTAGACCATGCTAATGAGGAAGTTAAAAGTGCTGTCCGTGTCCGACATGATGAGAAACAGAACCGTTTTCTTGTCGCCCAGTGTGTCCAGTTGCAGTTCGTCATACATCGTTAAATCGCGCAGTTCTTGAATATCAAAAGGTGCGAGCCGTGCGCCGCAGGAAATGAGGATGCTCTTTGCTGTCTTACCAGCAGCTAATTTATAGAGCTTGTACTGGCGCACGGCAAAGGAATTGGGCTTTTTCTTGCCTAAATCCTCAAAGAGCAGGTCAACCGGGTTTTGGTATTCTTCATCGTCCTCCAACACTTGCATGGTGTTCAGCATTTCGAGCAAGGTCGCAAAGTTTTGTTCTTCGACAGGAGCTTCATAATGCAGATATGCGATAAGCGCAGTGAGCAAAAGTCGTTCGCTTTTCTCCCAGAATGGATCGCCGCCGCTGCCTTCACCTTTCGTGTTGGTCATAAGGGTCGTGACCAACTTGAGAATATCCTTTTCGCTGTGGACGTAGCTGAACGGATTGTAGTGCATCGACTTTTTGAAGTTGATGGTGTTTAGGATTTTTACTCGGTAGCCGTTCTTCAACATGGCCTGTCCACATTCGAGAACTATCGTTCCTTTCGGATCGGTTACGACATAGGAGCTGTGGCATTGCAGGAGGTTGGGCTTCAGCCAGAAGCGCGTCTTACCGCTGCCGGAGCCGCCGACCACCAGCACGTTTTTGTTTCGGGCATTCTTGGGGTCGGGTGGACAATTGCTCATCATCAACCGTTCTGTTTTGGTTAAAATGATGTTGTCGGCAAACTTGGGAGACATGAACGGTTCAATGTCCTTGGCATTGCCCCATCGGGCAGAGCCGTACTCCATGCCGTGCCTGTACTTCTTTGCATTTTTGCTCCGCAAATATACGGCAAGCCGTAGTCCTGCGCCGCAGGAAAAGCCAATAAGCAAATCCAGCGGATGCAGACTGGGCAGAGGGTTCGCAAATGCCACCGGGAAAGTTCCCATCATCGCCATGATTTTATCGCCCAGTTCTTTGCCCTCGGCCAGCCGCCACGCTTCACCGATGTTTGTTGCCACCAGCCCCAGCAGGACATAGGGCAGATACAGCGCAAGCAGCTTCGTCAGCTTTTTTGTGTTCATAGGCCACGCTCCTGCTCTTTATGCCGGACTTTTCCGGTAAGTTCGGCAGCAGCTTGTACCAGATCATGCAGCTTTTCCAGCACGGAAGGACGCTTGGTTTTATTCAGCAGGGATGCCGAATATTCCTTGAACGCTGCATTGAAAGCGTCTGCGTCCGGGGCTTTGAAAAAGACCAGATACCGGGGCGGTACTTCGGAGTTGTCCTTGCGGATGGCATAGTCGATGCCGTACTTTTTGGCGTACCGCTCAAAATTGCGGATACCCGTTTTGTTGATTTCTACGCTGGACACGCCGCGATTTTGCCGCAGGAGCATTCGGACACTCTGCTTGCCGCTGGATTTATCGGCCAGTAATTTTGACTGATACTGCTGGAGTGCTGTCCGTCCAGCGTTCAGAACCGTCCGGGCGGTCAGCTTCGTGGTGGACACCACAATATTGAATGTTTTCTGCTCGACTTCTTCCTGCACATTCATCACCATCCCTTGCCGCCTGCATCAGCGCAGCCACGAAAAAGCCGCAGAGTGCGCCGAACTCAAAAAATGCGAAACCGATGAAAAAATTAAGCATAGGCGCGCCTCAATCCATACAGATGCAGGGCAGCTTGTGATTGTCTGCCATGAGCGTGACGCTGTGGCTTGCCAGAAACTTCTGGAAACGGTACACATCGTCGATGGTGAGCGAAATAAAATCGCTGTCCATGTTGGTGCGCACCAGAATGACCGGGCCAGTCAGGTAACGTTTGCCCGCCAGCTTTAACACCTGTGCCGGATTGTAGGTGAGCAGCAGCGAGGTGTCAGGGAGATTGATGCTGACATCGCTTTCATCGAAGCAGGGCAGAATGTCAGGAACTTCATCCAGCGTGATAACCGTCAGTTCCATATCCGGCGCAATGGCTGCAAAGTAGACTTCACCGGGCTTCTTGCCACCTGCCAGAATGGTGCAGATGCGCATATCAATGGTGATCTCCTCGGAACGAATCATACGAGTAGCGGTGTTGTTCATAGGCTTTTTCCTCCATGTTTGCAAAAGAAAAAGACCCAAAGTGGGTCTTGCGTTTTATCTGATCGTCAGCGTTCAGCTTCATGCTTGCGCTTTTTCATGCGCTGGTCGAGCATCTTGAGAATTGAATTTTCGATTTGTTCTGACGAATAGTTGCTCGGAAAATATTTTTTGATAGAATCGCTCCTGAATACAACTTTTTCGGTTTTACTTTCTTCCAAAAGCCCAATGATTTTTTCTTCCATCTCTCTCGGAGTAGAGCTTTCGGGAAAATATTTCCGCAGGGTATCGTTTTTGATAACAACTTTGTCCAATTCGTCCTTTTTCGGTTCACCCATCACGGCAAAGGCAACGTCATACGAGAAATGACCTTCCTGAGCCAGCTTTTTGAGCCGTTGCGCCTGTGATAGTGATGGAGCGTTCTGTGTGTCGGACATAGCTTCAAGAAAATCTCGCTGCTGGTTTTCATCAAGATAAGAGAGTTCCACCGCAGGGTTAAATGAGATTTTCTTTTCGTCTACCATGTCCAGAAGTTCCGGGATAAGGTTGGTTAAGCGGATAAAGCGGCGAATTGTGTCTTTACTTACACCAGCATCTTCACCGACTTTTTCAACAGATAACTTCTGCGCAACTTGCGTAGAAGTTAAATCTGACCTAGCACCTTGTCTTTTTAGTGCATCTAGCTTCATCTTGTAGGCAAATGCCCGCTCACTCGGCAAAATCTGTTCGCGCTGAAGGTTGGAATCGACCATGAGCAGGACGGCGGCATCATCATCCATTTGACGGACAATGACAGGCAGGGCTTTCAATCCGGCAAGCTGTGCAGCGTGCTGGCGGCGATGGCCGGAAATAATTTCATAGCCACCTTCCGGGCGTGGACGGGCAATCAGGGGATTTGTGACACCCAACAGCTTTATGCTTTCCACTGTATGCTGCATAGCTTCATCGTCCAGAACCTTAAAAGGATGGTCTTTGAACGGATGCAGTTCCTCGATGGAAATTTGCTGCACCTGTTCGCGCTGTTCTTCCTGCCGGGCTTCTTCGGTGGAAAAAATATCATCGTAGCTGT
>CABQGZ010000320.1 GCA_902463835.1 uncultured Lachnospiraceae bacterium | reverse complement strand
CCGGAACTCCGTGGGCGATCATGTCCGCCTCCCACTCCGGCCATTTGTCGCATTTTCCCTTGGCCACAGTTCCCTTACGCACCGCCTCCATGATCTTGAAGGAGTCCTCCGAATCCAGCCCCATACCGATCAGGTACGTCATAATATCGTCACGGGTACAGATGGCATTGGAAATGGTGGCCTTTCCCTCCTGGATCAGAGTCTGAGCATTGCCCAGCCACACGTCCGTGCCGTGAGACAGACCAGAAATCCGGACCAGATCGGAGAAGGACTGGGGCTTGGTGTCTATCAACATCTGGATAACGAAGTCCGTACCGAACTCCGGTATTCCAAGAGAGCCCAGGGCACACCCGCCGATATCCTCCGGCTCGATCCCCAGCGCTTTGGTGCTCTGGAATAAGGACATCACGTCCGGGTCATCCAGGGGGATCTTTTTCGCGTCGATGCCCGTCAGATCCTCCAGCATACGGATCATAGTGGGATCGTCGTGTCCCAGAATGTCCAGCTTCAGCAGGTTGTGGTCAATGGAATGGTAATCAAAGTGGGTGGTAACAATGTCTGTGGTCATATCGTTGGCGGGATGCTGCACCGGGGTGAAGGAATAGATTTCCTCCCCCAGAGGAAGAACGATAATGCCTCCCGGATGCTGGCCGGTGGTGCGCCGCACGCCCACGCAGCCCTCCACGATTCGGGAGATCTCGCAGTTTCTTTTGCGCACGCCCCGTTCCTCGTAATAATTTTTTACATATCCAAAGGCTGTCTTGTCCGCCAGGGTACCGATGGTTCCCGCCCGGAAGGTCTGCCCCTCGCCGAAGATCACCTCCGTGTATTTGTGGGCCTTACTCTGATATTCCCCGGAAAAATTAAGGTCGATATCCGGCTCCTTATTCCCCTTAAATCCCAGGAAGGTCTCAAAGGGGATGTCAAAGCCCTCCTTCCGCAGGGGCTCCCCGCAGACCGGGCAATATTTGTCCGGCATGTCACAGCCGGCCCTTCCCGCATAGGCTTTCACTTCCTCAGAGTCAAAATCACTGTAGTGGCATTTGGCACAATAATAGTGAGGCGCCAGGGGATTTACCTCCGTGATACCTGCCATGGTGGCCACGAAGGAGGAGCCTACGGAGCCACGGGATCCCACCAGATATCCGTCCTCATTGGATTTCCACACCAGCTTCTGGGCGATGATGTACATCACGGCAAAGCCGTTGGAGATAATGGAGTTCAGTTCCCGCTCCAGACGCTCCACCACGATCTCCGGCAGCTCCTCTCCGTAGATCTCGTGAGCCCGGTTATAGCAGATATTCCGAAGCTGCTGGTCGGAGTCCTCGATCACCGGAGGACATTTGTCCGGCCGCACCGGCTCGATGGTCTCGCACATATCCGCAATCTTATTGGTGTTGGTGATGACACCCTCCTCCGCCTTCTCGCTTCCCAGATAATCGAACTCCGCAAGCATCTCCTCGGTGGTTCGAAGATACAGAGGTGCCTGATCGTCCGCATCCTTAAAACCCTTTCCAGCCATAATGATCCTTCGGTACACCTCGTCCTCCGGATCCAGGAAATGCACGTCACAGGTGGCGACCACCGGCTTGTTGAACTGCTCGCCAAGAGCCACGATCTTCCGGTTGATATCCTTCAATTCCTCCTGGGAGGACACCACCGCCTTGTCCCCCCGCAGCATAAAGGCATTGTTGCCCAAAGGCTGAATCTCCAGATAGTCGTAAAAACGCACCAGCCTTGCGATCTCCTCCTCGGAGCTTCCCCGAAGGATTGCCTGATACAGCTCTCCCGCCTCACAGGCGGAGCCTAGGATCAATCCCTCCCGATACTTGACAAAATCACTTTTCGGTATTCTGGGCTGACGGTGAAAATAATCCAGATGGGAGTGGGATACCAGTCGGTACAGGTTGATCCGTCCCACATCATTGGCCGCCAGGATAATGGCGTGATGGCTCGGCAGCTTCTTGATATTCTCCTTTGAGGTGCTGCCCAGCGCATTCACCTGATTCAAACGCGCTACGCCCCGCTCCTTCAGCATGGCGATAAATTTCAAAAATATCTCCGCCGTACAGGCGGCGTCGTCCACCGCCCGGTGATGATGATCCAGAGAAATATTTAGAGCCTTGGCCACCGTGTCCAGCTTAAAACGGTTCAGTGCCGGCAGCAGCACACGGGCCAACGCCACTGTATCCACCACCGTATAATCGCAGGGCAGCTTCTGCCGCTCGCAGTTCTTGCTGATGAAGCTCATGTCAAAGCCTGCGTTGTGTGCCACCATGATGGCGCCCTGGCAGAACTCCATGAACTGGGGCAGGATCTCCTCGATCTTCGGCGCGTCGATGACCATGTCATCCCGGATACTGGTCAGCTGCTCGATCTCAAAGGGAATGGGCACGTCCGGATTTACAAAATGGGAAAAACGGTCGGTAATCTTACCGTTTACTACCTTTACGGCCCCGATCTCGATGATCCTGTTATTGGTTGGCGAAAATCCTGTGGTCTCCAGGTCAAAGACCACGTAAGTCTCATCCAGAGACTGATCTCTGGAATTCTCTACGATATCCTTCAGGTCGTCCACCAAATAAGCCTCCACGCCGTAGATGACTTTGAAATCCGACCCCTTTGGCAGCGCATGATTCGCATCCGGGAAGGCCTGCACGTCCCCGTGGTCTGTCACCGCGATGGCCGTATGTCCCCAGGAGATTGCCCGCTTGATGATATCCTTGACCTCGGATACTCCATCCATATCGCTCATCTTTGTGTGACAGTGAAGCTCCACCCGCTTCATGGGACTTGTATCCATCCGCCCCGTTGTAAAGTTGGGAATCTTCTTGATCCCGTTGACAGAGCCTATGGTCAGCTCCCCGTCGAAGCGGTCGATGGTGGTCACGCCCTTAATTTTTACAAAGGCTCCTGTCTTGACCTCCCCTGTGATCTCTGAGACGAATTCGTTCTTGGAGAACATCTTCACCATGATCGTATCGGTAAAATCCGTCACCGCGAACATAATGATAGTCTTTTCGTTTCGGATCTCCCTGGTCTCTAAAGACAGCACTTTACCCCGGATCACCACCTCACCCATCTCGCCCACAATCTGCTCGATAGGCATGGATTCCTCCTCAAAATCGCGGCCAAACACCACATCCGGGTTGTCTGATTTCTTGAAATTACTGCCGCCGCCCCAGCTTCCCTTCTGGAATTTCTGGCCCTGCTTTTTGGCTCCGCCGCCATTCCCGCCCGAAGAGTTCTTCCCAAAACCATTGCTGGAAGCTCCATTTTGGGCTCCGCTGCCCTGGGATCCCGCAGCCTCGTTTCCCCGGGATTCGCCTCGGCCATCCACCCCCTGGGACAGGCTGCTCTTGTCACCAGATGCTCCTGCCGTTCCTGGGGTCTGCTCCGTTCCGGCTCCTGCCGCCTGTTCCTCTTGATCTGTCCTGCTGCCAATGCTGGAATGGGAGACAATATTCGAGATCTCATTGGCAATCTTAAGATCACTGTTCTTCTTATACCGGCTCTCTCTGGGTTCGGCGTACTCCACTTGAACAGTCATGTCAAGACCGCAGCGCTCACATACAATCTTTTCCAGTATGCGCACCACTTCCTCCGCCTTCTGAACCGCAATGACAGAATCCTCCAGCCGAAGCTTCATCACGTGATCCTCCGGGAACTCCATCTTCGCGCATCTTAGGATGCTGTATTCCAGCAGACTGTAATTCTTAATCTCCTCCAGCACACTGTCCCGGTAGACATCCATCAGCTTCCTTGGATTATACTGTCCCGACAGATTATATTTTTCAATGATCTTAACAGTCATTTCCTTCATAGGAAAAAGCTGCTCTTTGATGGCCTTTTCCAACTGGAACACACTTGTCTTATGTATCAGTCTGGTGCTGGTGAGATAGATCCTAAGATGGTTCCTGGCCCGGTTGGTGGCAACCTTTGTCACCACCGTCTCGCTCAGCAGACTCTTCAGATCAGGATCGATCTCCAGTGTTGGAAATACTTCAAAAAACAGCTTATGCATGTTACTCACTCTCTCTAATCGTTAAAATGCAGCAACTCGTACCGAAGGGTATCGAGAAGCTCCTCCTCTTTTACCTTTTTATAAATCTCACCGTGCTTAATGATCAGACCCTCGCCTTTCCCGCCGGCAATTCCGATATCGGCTTCCTTCGCCTCGCCGGGGCCGTTCACCACGCAGCCCATCACCGCCACCTTGATGTCCAGCGGTATGTCCGCCACCATATTCTCCACCTGGTTGGCAAGGCCAATGAGATCGATGCAGGTTCTGCCGCAGGTGGGGCAGGATACCACCTCAATTCCACCTTTTCGAAGACCAAGGGTCCGCAAAATGATTTTTGCCGACTTGATCTCTTCCAGGGGATCCCCCGTCAATGAGACTCTTATGGTGTCGCCGATTCCCTGGTTCAGGATCAGCCCCAGTCCCAGGGCGGATTTGATATTCCCGCTGATGATGGTACCGGATTCCGTGATTCCCACATGCAGAGGATGGAGCGTCTGATCCGCAATCAGCTGGTGGGCTTTGACGCACATCATAACGTCCGAGGACTTGATGCTGATGACCAGATTGTCGTAGCCCATATCCTCAATCAGATGTACCTTATCAAGGGCGCTCTCCACAATTCCCTCCGCGGTGACGCCGTGATACTTTTCCACCAGCTCTTTTTCCAGGGAGCCGCTGTTGACGCCTACCCGGATGGGGATGTTCCGCTCTTTTGCAGCGTCCACCACAGCCTGCACTCGTTCCCTGGAACCGATATTGCCTGGGTTAATACGGATCTTATCAGCGCCGTACTCCATGGCGGCAATGGCCAGCTTATAGTCAAAATGGATGTCCGCCACCAAGGGGATGGAGATCTGCTCCTTGATCCGGGCAAGGGCTTTTGCTGCCTCCATGTCCGGCACTGCACATCGGATGAT
>CABQGZ010000319.1 GCA_902463835.1 uncultured Lachnospiraceae bacterium | reverse complement strand
TCACCGCGAATGACAAAGATTTCTCGCTTCGCTCAAAATGACGATACGGGAGTCTCCCAGTCTCTTAGTCTCCTAGCCACTCATTTGGCACCCGTAAAACCTGTTCCCCCTCAACCCGAGCACGCTCCCCCTTCGTATTTTCTCCCACCACATTTCCCAATTTCCTTCCCCCATGTGATATAATAGGAAAAGCGACTATGAACGGCTTTTATTTTTGACATACAATGCAAAAATATTTTTTAGAGTCGGCACCTGCCGGCTCCGACAACTGAATAGGAGGTTCTATCCATTTTGGCAAAAGCAAGATTACAAATCATTCCATTAGGAGGCCTTGGAGAAATCGGGAAGAACATGACTGTATTCCGTTACGGCGACGAAATTATCGTAATCGATGCAGGCATGGCATTCCCAGAAGAAGACATGCTCGGGATCGACATCGTCATCCCGGACTTTTCGTACCTCATCGAACACAAAGACGAGATCAAAGCCATCCTCATCACCCACGGACACGAAGATCACATCGGGTCCCTTTCCTACCTGCTTCGCGAAGTGAACGCCCCGGTCTACGCCACACGCCTCACCTGCGGCCTCATCGAAGGCAAACTCAAAGAAGCACACATCACAAACTACGACCTGCACACCGTCAAACCCGGTGACGAATTCAAAACAGGCCTTTTCAAATTCGGCTTCTTCCACGTCTGCCACTCCATACCGGACTCCTGCGGCATCTACCTGCGCACCCCGGTCGGCACCATCGTCCATACCGGCGACTTCAAATTCGACCACTCTCCGGTCGACGGCGAACTCACCGACATGTACAAGCTCGCCGAGCTCGGCCACAGAGGCGTCCTGTGCCTTCTCGCCGACTCCACGAACGCACAGAATCCCGGCTACACCCCTTCCGAAGCCATCGTATCCAAGTCCCTCATGAGCGCTTACGCCGATGCCAAAGGCCGCATCATCCTTGCCACCTTCGCATCGAACGTCTCCCGCATCCAAATGGCCGTCGACGCAGCAGTCGCTAACAAAAGAAAAGTCTGCGTCTTCGGCCGCTCCATGGTGAACGTCGTCGGCATCGCCCAAGAGCTCGGCTACCTCAAAGCCCCGGAAGGTACCTTCATCGAGCCGGAAGAGCTTGGCCACTACAGAGACGACCGCCTCTGCATCCTGACCACCGGCAGTCAGGGCGAACCGATGGCCGGCCTCTCCCGCATGGCCGACGGCTCCCACCGCCAGGTCCAGATCCACGCAGGCGACACCGTCATCATCTCCGCCTCCCCGATCCCTGGCAATGAGACCAGCGTCGGCCGCACCATCGACAGCCTGATGCGCCTCGGCGCCCACGTCGTCACCAGCACCACCACCCGCGTCCACGTATCCGGCCACGGCTCCCAGGAAGACCTGAAGACCATGCTCTCCCTCGTCAAGCCGAAATACTTCATCCCCGTCCACGGCGAACACCGCATGCTCGTCAGCCACGCAGAACTCGCAGAAAGCCTCGGCGTCGAAAAGAAAAACATCCTGATCGGCGAAAACGGCACCCTCTTCGAATTCACCAGCCGCGGCGGCAAGATCAATCCGCAGCGCGTCCAGGCCGGCCCCGTCTTCGTCGACGGCCTCGGCGTAGGTGACGTAGGAAACATCGTCATCCGCGACCGCCAGCAACTCGCCCAGGACGGCGTCGTCATCGTCGTCATCGCCCTCGAAAAGGGCAGCAACCAAGTCTTAGCCGGCCCCGACATCGTCTCCCGCGGCTTCGTCTACGTGAGAGACAGCGAAGCCCTCCTGACCGAAGCCAGAGAACGCATCGAGTCCGTCCTTGACCGCTGCGAAGCCGGCAACGTCTCTGAATGGAACGCCATCAAGACCCAGGTGAGAGACGCCCTCGGCAAATACTTCTTCGACCGCACCAAGCGCCGTCCGATGATCTTGACCATCATCCAGGAAGTGAAATAAATGGCAATAAAAAATCCTTCAGCTCTATGCTGAAGGATTTTTTTATTGACTTACCCGCCAAAGGGCATGGGCCTACCCTGTACATGGCCTTCATGTATCCAACGATACACCTTTGACCACCTTGATATCCTTGATACCATAATAATGACAAAGTCCCCCCTTTGTCACCCCATTATCAAAATCAACAAAGAAGACATGGCGCAGCGCTCTATTTTTCATTTCGATCGGTGGAAGCTCCACCACCTCCATAGAGCCTGCTTTTCTCTCAATATACTGAATTCGCTCAGCCTGCGCCTGTGTCATCGC
Organism: uncultured Lachnospiraceae bacterium; assembly: GCA_902463835.1. GTDB lineage: Bacteria > Bacillota > Clostridia > Lachnospirales > Lachnospiraceae > 14-2. The sequence goes on along the minus strand of CABQGZ010000319.1, from coordinate 2,692 downwards.
CAGAGATACCATGACCGCCGAAACCGCCAAAAATCCCCCCAGAACGACACTTCCCATTTTCAATATGCGGCCAGTCGTACCAGCAAATGCACTCTTCATTTCCGGCATATGCAAAATGGCCAGTGTCCCTACAAGAATAAAGCACACCGAGCTGAAAGTGGCACGCGCAGGAAAAGTGGGTGCTGCGATCATGACAAAATTATTAAAAGCAGCTAGCAAAAAGCAAGCTGCGGCAAACCGCACTGCCGGATACGCCATACATACATCTTTGGCCTTTACGCTCTTCAATACTCGCCCAGGAATCCCCATCGACTGCTTTGCCAAGCAGAAGACCAGGCACACTCCGCCAAGGTATATCACCATTTCTTCCAAGCCGGACATCGTATGTGCAAACTGCGCCACCGTCTTTGCACGTGTCACATGAAGCGGTGTCAGTACATGAGCGATCAGGAATTCCGTCAAGGAAGAAGCCAGCCACCCGCCAGAAAAATAAGAAATCAGCATCAGTGCGATCAGCCCCAAAATAACGATCTGACCTACACTGATATGCACGGAGGTCCTCTCGAACGTCTCTCCTTTTTCTTCCGAAAGCTGCAGCTTCAATGCCGTCCATACCAGATAAAGCAACAGGAGTACCGGCAGTATATAAAGGATCATCTCTCCGTTACCGGCGAACTGATTTCCGATATGGATCAGGATACCCTTACCGGACCCCTGTTCCCCATAACGCACATAGTTTCCGGGAGCTGCTAATATTCCTACAAACCCCAAGAACGAGGCAACCATACCAATCGGCATCCAAGCCTTTAACATCTTTTTCTTCCAGCAATACGCTGTGATCAAAAAAGTCAGCGTAACCACCGTCACCGCCAGATTTTCCACTGACCATCCGGCCAAAATGCCCATAAAAAACATAACGGCAGCGATACCACGCTTCCAATGAAGCTGCCCTGCCAAATACAAATTATATGGCAATAAAAACGCAGCAACGCAAAGCCCTGACCACAAGTAAACCGTGGACCCACTCTTCCACACAGCCACTTCCCCAAAATGAGGCAAAACCAGCCACAGCAAAAATGCAGTCAGTCCCAAAAGCCCAGAGGATCGGCCAATGGACACCCTTCGTATCGCATGAAAATACAAAAGTACAGTAAACGCTGTAAAAACAAACGCATTCGCTATATCGAACCAGATCTTTCCCAACCATAAGAACAGATCCAGACCAAATACCGTCACCATGCGTCCGCCATGAGTCAGATAATGATTCCACATAGACTGCAGTACATCAGAGAATGAATTGACATGCTGCATCGTTCCCCATACCAAAGAATAATCATAGTCATCTCGATGGATCGGCATGAGAACATTCAACAATAACATAAACAAAAACACTGCCGCCAAAATCGCCCACGAGCGCATCTCATTTTTCTTTTCCATAGTATGTTCCTTACCACCCAAATCTTGCCGGAAAACAGACCCTATTCTTTTGATCCGTCTTCCCGACCATATGTATCCGAATCTCTTTGTGTGACCCGTTCTTCCAATGATACAGCCCCCCTGTAGATCATCTTGTGACCATTCATCTCATCGATCAGATATGAAGGCCGATTTTTGCTTTCATTGAAAACACGCCCCAGATACTCGCCTATGATCCCCAATGCCAGAAGCTGTACGCCACCCAAGAAGAGCACGACCGTGATCAGCGTAGGGTATCCGGCCACCGGATCCCCATAGATCAATGCATTCGCCAAGACATAGATCATATACAAAATAGCCAATATAGAAACCACCACGCCCATCATAGATGCCAGACGAAGCGGTGCCGTAGTAAAAGAAGTGATCCCTTCCAGTGCCAGATTCATGAGAGACCAGTAATTCCACGTAGTTTTCCCCGCTGCACGCGGCTCCACATGAAAAGGGATCTCTTTCTTCTTGAAGCCTACCCAAGTAAAAAGCCCCTTGGTATAACGCTCCCTCTCTCGCATCAGACGAAGCGCCGCCACACAGCGCATATCCAGCAACCGGAAATCCCCCACATTACGCTGAATCTCCGTCCGGCTCGATTTCTGCAAAAGATAATAAAAGAGATTCGTCAGCTTCCCCTTGACATATCCCTCATCCTTCCGATCCGTTCGCTTGGCGCAAACATCCTCATAACCCTCTCGCCAATACCTCAGCATTTCAGGAATTAACTCTGGCGGGTGCTGCAGATCAGCATCCATGATAATGACAGCATCCCCATCTGCATAATCCAGCCCTGCCAGCATAGCCGACTCTTTTCCAAAATTTCTGGAAAAACTGATATAGGATACCTTCGGATCCTCTTCTGCCATTTGCTGAATCATCGACAGCGTGCTATCCCGACTGCCATCATTGATAAAAAGAAGCCGAAATGAGCAATCCTCTATAGCGGAAAGCACTTCGTTCACTCTTTGATGGAATTGTCTGAGTACCTCCTCTTCATTAAAGCAAGGTACTACGATTGTGATCTGATTCATATATACCTCTTCAGGCTTCATAACATGTTACACATTCTCATGTCCCCTTATCAACACGAGATGCTCCTCATACCGCCATTATAGTCTCCCACTGCCTTCTGATTTTTTGCAAATCTTTTTACTCAATTTCTTTTTTTGATTATAATAAAAAAATGGTTTAGCAAAAGATTGATATATTATATAGATGAATGAGA
>CABQGZ010000318.1 GCA_902463835.1 uncultured Lachnospiraceae bacterium | reverse complement strand
CATGCTTCTTTTGGAACGGCTTATGTTCCCTTGAAGAAAATCTTCGTGTTCCATGGGCTTTTGCGCGATTGCCTGTTCCAATGTTTCTCTCAATTGTACCCCATGGACATGCCTTATGTCAATCTCTTCTTCTGAATGCAGGCACAGCTTCAGTTTACCATCACAGGTGACCCGGATCCGGTTGCAGTCTGGACAGAAGTGACAGCTCACAGGACGGATCAGCCCCACCTTCCCTGCTCCCTTTGGCAGACGGTAGAGCGCTGCCACACCGCTGTTCCCTGCAGGTGTCAGTTCTGGTACTTTCGCGAGGACTGTCTCTCCAGGCAGGTATTGCTGCGCTTCGCTGACAGCCCCTGCTCCGATCGGCATCCGCTCGATAAAGCGAACCTCTATGGGTTCTCGCCGGGTCAGCTCCACAAAAGCAGTGATCTCCTCCTCATTAAAATCCTTCAACAGTACCACATTGATCTTGATTGGGAACAATCCCGCTGCTTTTGCTGCCTCTATTCCAGCAAATACCGCTCGGATATCGCCTCCCCTGGTAATATGCCGGTACTTTTCCGCATTCAGTGTATCCAGACTGATGTTGACACCGCTTACACCTGCTTCCTTCAGCCGAACAGCATATTTTTTCAGAAGCGTACCATTGGTTGTGACAGACAGTTCCTTCACACCTGGAATCTCGCACAGACGACTGCATATTTCCACAATATCTGCCCGCAGCAACGGCTCGCCGCCAGTAATCCGAATCTTACGGATCCCGCAGGAGACGGCCGCCTGGGCAATTATAGTAATCTCATTCCGGGTGAGTTCTTCCGGTTCTTTCGCCCCAACGCCCCCATCCGGCACATGCTCTCCTGGTTCGCACTTCGCATAAATATCACAGCATTTTTCGTTTCCGCCGCCTGCGCTGACTGCTGTTGCCTCACCTGACATACATTCCTCCCCCACGCAATAGGTGCAGCGAAGATTGCACCGATCCGTGATGGAGATTCTCATATATGTAATTTCCCGGCCGTATCCGTCTTTCATCTTTCTACCACCAGCATCTTATCGCCCTCCTGGATCCTTCCGCCCCGCAGCACCCGGCAGAACACGCCTTCCCGGGGCATAATGCAGTCGCCCATGGTCTGAAAGATGGCGCATCCATTGTGGCATTCCTTTCCCACCTGGGTCAACTCCAGTATCACATCATTGCATGCAAATCTTGTTCCAATGGGAAATGTCTTAAAATCATAGCCGGAAACCACCAGATTCTCTCCGAAAGCCCCGAAGTCCACCTGCGCTCCCCGATTGCGGAACTCCTCAATCCGTTCCAGGGACAGCAGGCTCACCTGTCTGTGCCATTTTCCGGCATGGGCATCTCCTTTGATGCCAAAGTCTGTAAGAAACTCTGCCATATGTACGTTTTCTTTCGGTGTCCCCTTTGCAGGGCTTGTACAAACCGCCATTATTTCTCCCATGGCTGCCTCCCTCTGCTATTTTGCACTCCCACATGATAATAATCCTATCCGCTTGTGCTCCATATGGTTCCTGTGCAGTTACCCCTTCCTGGCACAATCCGTCACTGCTCCGGTCAATATCGCCACACCATGCTCCAACTGGGGATAAATGTATTCCAGCGTCTCGCTGACTGCCTTGGGACTCCCTGGCAGATTCACGATCAGCGTCTGCTTCCGGATACCGGCCATAGCGCGGCTCAACATGGCACGGCCAGTGAACTGCATACTGTACGCGCGCATGGCTTCCGGGATTCCCGGCACCTGGCGTTCCACAATCTCCAGGGTTGCCTCCGGCATGCAGTCCCTGGGGGAAAATCCTGTTCCGCCTGTAGTGAGGATCAATTCCGCCGCCCCGCGGTCTGCAATATCCGCCATAGCTCTGATCAGCTGCTCCTTTTCATCGGGCAGCACCGCATAAAATACAACCTCTGCCCCCAGTCTCTCTACGATTCCCTGTATTATTGGACCGCTTCCATCCTCCCGAAGACCTAAGGATGCGGAATCACTGGATGTAATAATTGCAACTTTCATCTCTCACACACCCTTTCCGTATCCGCAGTTGGGATAGTGGCACACCGAACAGCCTAAACACAGTCCGCCGTTCCCCAGCTTCACAATGTCCTGCTTCGTCACCTTCACGTCAGCCAGAACTCTCGGCAGGATCATATCAAAAACGGTAGCCCCGGCGTACATCACGCAGCCCGGCAGCCCCATAATGGGTGTTCCATCTTCAAAATACCCCAGCAGGAACATGGCTCCCGGAAGCACTGGCGCTCCGTAGGTAATGATGTTTGCACCGCTGTCACGGATGGCTGCAGGCGTCAGATCGTCCGGATCTACACTCATACCGCCGGTGCAGAGGATAAGCTCACAGCCCTTCTCCTTCATGCTCCGGATTGCCTCCACTATCTGTTCTTTCTCATCGGACACCGTGATATGCATGGTCATTCTGGCTCCCAAGGTATGTAATTTTTCTTCGATCACCGGCGTGAAGGTATCCTGAATTCTGCCCTTATACACCTCGCTTCCGGTGGTCACGACTCCGGCCTGGGTCCGCACCATAGGCTTTACCTCCAGAATCGGTCTGCTCTCATCCGCAATGGCTGTCACTGCCTTCATCTTCTCTTCTTCAATCACCAGCGGAATGATTCTGGTTCCTGCCAGCTTGTCCCCTGCCTTCACATACTGGAGCGTATTTCTGGTGGCGATCATCATATTATCGATACTGTTGATGGCGGCAAGTCGCTCCACATCCGCCACAAAGAGACCGTCGCGCTCCGCAAAGACCTCAATCTTGCCTTCCTTCGGTTCAGTCAGGCGCATCCCGTCATTTTTACAGGCGGCCGCCAGAATCCGGGCAGCCTCATCCTCGTGCAGGATCCCCTCCTGCTTCTCCCACACATACAGATGCTCCTTCCCGATGGCCAGAAGCACCGGTATGTCCTCTTCCGTCACAATATGACCTTTGCGAAAGGCAGCGCCTTTCTCCTGATCTTTGACGATCCTTGTGATATCGTGGCAGATGACATGCCCAACGGCCTGCTCTGTTTTTATCAATTTCACGCTGCATCCCCTCCTAAATAAAAGATTGCTAATCTTCCTCCTGCATAGCCGCCATAATTGACGGTATGAACTGCTTCTTCCGTGACACCACGCCCCGCAAAAGCAGGCTGTCCTCCCCCTCCGCCACATGGGCATGGAATCCTCGCTCCGCAAAGGAACGGGCGCCCTCTCCTAAGTAGAGCAGCATCGTGTTCTCCTCCAGGATATTGGTCAGCATCACATACACCATGGTAAGCTTCCGTTCCCGCAATACCGTATCCAGGTACGGCAGCAGCTTCTCCTTCACATCCAGAAGCTCCTCCTGGCTCATAGCGCTGATCTGTCCAACACCAAATTCCATATCCCTGGTAAAAAAGGTCTTGAAATCCTGATAGCAGATCTCCTCCGGCGACTTGCTCTTAAAATCGCTGCCCGCCTGAAACATGCTCTTGGCCAGGTTCTCAATGTCCACTCCGGCGATGGCCGCCAGCGCCTCCGCTGCCGCCTTGTCCACAGCCGTGCAGGTGGGGGAGCGGAACATCAGCGTGTCTGAAATGATCGCGGAGCACAAAAGCCCTGCGATCTTCTTCGGCACCTCCACGCCCTTCTCCTGGTACATCTGATAGATAATGGTGGATGTACAGCCCAGCGGCTGATTCCGGAAAAAGACCGGGGACATGGTCTCTAAGCTTCCCAGCCTGTGATGGTCGATGATCTCTAAGATCTCAGCTCCCGCGATGCCGTCCACCGCCTGGGATTTCTCGTTGTGATCCACCAGGATCACCTGCTTCTTCTTCATGTTCAGCAGATTCCGTCTGGATATCATCCCCACATACTTTCCGCCTGGATCCAGCACCGGAAAATCCCGGTGGCGTTCCCGGGACATGATCTCCTTCACGTCATCAATATACTCCTCTGTTCCGAAGGTGACAAGATGCTCCTTGCGCATAAAATACTTGATGGGCATACTCTGATTGATAAGACGTGCCACGGTATAGGTGTCATAGGGGGTGGTGATCAACACGCAGCCCCGCTCCCTGGCCATCTTCTGGATGGTCAAGGGAACCTTGGCGTCAGAGCATATGATAATGCAGCCGGCGTTCATCTCCAGGGCGCACAGCTGCACCTCATAGCGGTTCCCCAGGATCACCAGGTCGTCATCCTCGATGAACTCCTCCATCATCTCCGGGGTAGCCGCCGCGACCACCACTTTTCCCTTGGTATAATAAGCGTGCTCATTCCCTTCGATCAGATTGCCCTCCAGCGTCTCCACAATATTCTTATACTGTGTTCTGGCTCTTCCAAGAATCTGATTGTCATACACGTCCATGTAGGAGGTGGCGATATCTCCGGTAATGATGAGCCCCTCCAACTCTCCGCTCTCCTTTGTGACAGGAAGTGTGACAACATTCTCCGCTTTCATCAGCTCCCATGCTTTCTTCAGAGAGATATGGTTGTCCACTCCGGCTGTCTTACGGATCTCAATGTCCTTCACCTGAGCGCCCACATCGGACACATACCCCGGCGCCGGCACATTAAAATGCTGCAGTATGAACTTTGTCTCCTCATTCAGCTGCCCGGCGCGCTTGCTCTCAAACGCACCGTCCTCTGTCCTGTTTTTCAGATCCGCATAAGCGATCGCCGCACAGATGGAGTCCGTATCCGGATTCTTATGTCCTAACACCCAAATCTTTTTTTCCCGTTCCATTGTCATACGCCCTTTACTTTCCGTTTACTCCCTCTTACATTCCTAAAATCCTATAAAATCTAATATTCCCAATTCATACAAAAAAAATCCCGCCAAAGCAATGAGATTCACAACGCCGAAAAATACTGCTGCCCGCAGATATCCCTTCACCTTCTTCAGGCTGCGCCCGTCGTCTTCCCTGCTCTCCGCATTTTTCGTCAGCT
>CABQGZ010000317.1 GCA_902463835.1 uncultured Lachnospiraceae bacterium | reverse complement strand
TCTGGAAAATGATAATATATGTGGGAGATATTGCCAAAATATAACGCTGAAAAAGGCCCTGAAGATGCTATTGAAAACATCTGCAGGACCCTGCCATTTACTCTATACATTTTTACTTAGCTATTCACGCATCAGGAACGCCTTCCTTCTTCACCTGCACCAGCGTCTCCTGCACGATATGCCCCTGAACCTTGCGGATATCCAGCCGCAGATCATCCCCCTCCCACTGGAATACCTCGCCGTCCTCCGGCACCCGGCCGATCCGGCCGCAGACAAAGCCACTGAAGGTCTCATAGATATCCGTTGGCAGCGGACAGTTCAGCACCTGGGCCACCTCATCCAGAGGTGCGCAGCCCCGAATCCGCCACAAGCCCTCCGGCAGCTGCTCGATATCCTTCGGTTTTATAGGCTCCTCCTTGTCATCCAGATCACCCACCAGCGCCTCCATCAGATCATGGAGGGTGACGATTCCAGCCATTCCGCCGTACTCATCGATGATGACGGCAAAATAAATTCGCCGCTGCTTCATGCGCCCAAACAACACGTTGGCCTTCATGCCCTCCGGCACAAAAAAGGCCTTTTCCACCGCATGCTCCATCACATGGCAGCGGGAGCGATCCGACATTCGGAAATAATCTTTGGTATTCAGAACCCCCAGCACATCATCCATATCCTCCCCGCAGACCGGGTAATAGGTATGTCGGTTTTCCGCGATCAGCCGGTTCCACTCCTCCATGGAATCTTCCATGAACAGCAGCACAGCGTCTCTGCGGTGAGTACAGATCTCCTCCACGGAGATGTCATTGAAGTCGAAGACATTCTGGATCATCTCGTTTTCCTCGGTGGGTATGGTTCCCTTCTCCCGACCCTCCGCCAACATCATCCGAATCTCCTCCTCGGTGACAGCATCCCCCTCCTCCTCTGGATTCATGCCCAGAATGCGGAGCATCAGGTTGGTGGAGGCCGTCAGCAGCCACACCAGAGGCGCCGCGATCTTGGATACAAAATACAGCATGCGCGACATGCCAAGAGCCATGCTCTCCGATTTTTTCATGGCAATACGCTTGGGGACAAGCTCCCCGAATACCAGATTGAAATAGCCAAGAACGACGGTGATCACCACAATACATATATTTTTTAAAATGCCTGCTGAGACAGGTACCCCAGCATTCGTAAGCAGCGTCACCAGGGGGCCTGCGAACTTGTCCGCCGCAAAGGCACTCTGTAAAAGGCCCGCCAGGGTGATCGCCACCTGTATCGTAGCCAGAAATCGGGCCGGCTGCTCCGTCAATGCCACCAGCTTTGCCGCCCTTCCATCCCCGTCGGAGGCCAGCTTGCGCAGCTTCGCGTCATTCATAGAAATTACTGCAATCTCAGCGCTTGCAAATGTCGCATTCAAAAAAATAAGCACGATCAACAAAAAAATCGACTGCATAAGTACACATCCTTTCTTAATATAAAGAATAAGCATATGTCATTATGCAGTCAATATTTGCAGCAATTTCTTTCCGGGATCTTGACAAAGACATGCAGCATACAGACGCTTTTCGAAGGCTTTAGCATCCATCTTCTGTATCATCTGCAGATCATTGTTGCATTCTGATCATTTCATCAGCTTCTGCAGGGTAGTTACAAGCTCATCAACGGTCTCCTCCCTGCCCTCCCTGATATCTCTTGTGACACAGGTCTTGATATGATTGGCCAGCAGTACCTTGTTGAAGCTGTTCAGCGCCGCGTTTGCGGCAGCCACCTGAACCAGAATATCCGTGCAGTAGGCGTCCTTTTCCACCATGCCCTTAATTCCCCGAATCTGACCCTCAATGCGGTTCAGCCGGTGGACCAGCTCCTTGTACTCCTGATCGGTGCGCTCCTTTGTCTTGTGACAGCAGCATTCCTTTTCTTCTTTCATCTCATGCCCCTTTCGTTTCGGACTATACTTGAGCCGTATCTTCTTCTACTTTTTTCACCTGACATTATCGTAATGCGACCACATCCGAATAATTTTTACTGTTCCCTGCATCTTCTCATTGCCCACAATGACAGATTCTTCATATACCTGATACACAATTCTGTGCTGTATATTAATTCTCCTGGAATAGAACCCCTGCAAATTTCCAACCAGTCCCTCATACCTAGGCGGATTCTGGAATGGGTTCTTTTTGATAATATCAATAAGTTCTTTTGCTTTTTTATCCAGACCGGCACTTTTCAAATTCCTGATATCTTTCACGGCCTGCTTCTCATATAGAATTCGATACATCTACCACTCTACCTCATCTTCAGCGATACACTCCTCCAAAGGCGTCCTGCCTCCCGCTAAAATGGATTCTGCCATTCCAGGTATGGAATTAAGATAGATTGTCTCCTGTATTGCCTGCCAGTCATCCTCTGATATCAGGACTCCGTTCTTGCCACGGCTGTTTGTAATGGTGATGGGCTGGCTGCTTGTATTGACGTCCGCAAGAATCTGGTAAAAGTTTTCCCTTGCCTTTGTTACACTGATCGATGTCATATTCTCTCCTCCTTCTATCCATATTATAACGTACGTCATTACAGCCGTCAACAATTATTTTACAGCTTCCAGATATCCCGGTTATACTCCTCTATGGTGCGATCCGAGGAAAAGTACCCGGCCTTTGCGGTATTCACCAGCATCTTCCGCGCCCAATCCAATCGGTTCTCATAATCTGCATAGGCTTCCTCGCGCTTGGCCGCATACGACTTGAAGTCCAAAAGCGTCATGAACCAGTCCTTGTTCAGCAGTTCCTTGTAGAGCCGTTCCAGATGTTCCTTACATCCAATCTTAAGCAGCTTATCGCTGATGATAAAGTCCACTGCCGCCTTAATATCCTTGTCCTTCTCATAATACTCCTTCGATACGTAATCTGCATTTGCATAATGTTCAATCACGCAATCAGAGGACTCCCCGAAAATGTAAATATTCTCTTTTCCCACCAAGTCTGCAATCTCCACGTTTGCCCCATCCATGGTACCTAAGATCACCGCGCCATTCAGCATGAACTTCATGTTGCTGGTTCCGCTTGCTTCCTTGGAGGCCAGTGAGATCTGTTCAGAGATATCGCAGGCGGGGATCAGCTTCTCCGCTTTGGTGACGTTATAATTCTCCACCATGACCACCTTCAGGTAGGGGCTCACCTGGGGATCCTGATTGATCAGCTCCTGCAGGCACAGGATCAGATGAATGATATCCTTGGCAATCACGTAAGCCGGAGCTGCCTTGGCTCCAAAGATCACTGTGATGGGCGTAGTCGGAAGCTTCCCGGCCTTGATCTCCAGATACTTGTGGATCACATACAGCGCGTTCATCTGCTGACGCTTGTACTCATGCAGCCGCTTAATCTGGATATCGAAAATAGAGTTGGTATCCAGTTCGATTCCCTGGGTCTCTTTCAGATAGGCGGCCAGGGCTCGCTTATTTTCTGTCTTGATATCAAGAAGCTTCCGCAGGGTTGTTTCTTCCTTTGCATAATCCAACAGTTTTTCCAGCTCACCTGCATTCTTATGCCAGCCAGTTCCGATCTTTTCGTCCAGATAAGCGCTCAAGTTATGATTGCAGTGCATCAGCCAGCGCCGGAAGGTGATTCCGTTTGTCTTGTTGTTGAACTTCTCCGGATAGATCTTATAAAAATGATTCAGCTCATTATTCTTTAATATCTCTGTATGAAGATAAGCCACACCATTGACACTGTAGCCATAGTGAATATCCATATGGGCCATGTGCACAAGGCCTTTTTCATCGATGATAGCCACTGCCGGATCCGCGTATTTTTCCTTCACCATGGTATCCAGTTCCCGGATGATGGGCATCAGCTGAGGCACCACCTGATACAGATAGTCCATGGGCCATTTTTCCAGCGCCTCCGCCAGAATCGTATGGTTGGTATACGCACAGGTCCTGGATACAATATCAATGGCCTGATCCATACGGATTCCCTCCTCCATGAGAAGTCGGATCAGCTCCGGGATCACCATGCTGGGATGGGTGTCGTTGATCTGGATCGCCGCATAATCATATAAGTCATACAGCTTAGAACCCCTGGCCTTGCATTCCTCCAGGATCAGTCTCGCTCCATTGCTCACCATGAAATACTGCTGGTATACCCGAAGCCTCCGTCCGGCGTCATCGCTGTCATCCGGATACAGGAACAGCGTCAGATTCCTTCTGATATCTTCTTTGTCAAAATCGATGCCCTGCCCCACGATACCCTCATCTACCGACTCAACATCAAACAGATGCAGCTTGTTGATCCGGTTATCGTATCCGATCACATCAAGATCATACATCCTGGATCGGACTGTAAAACCGCCGAAGGGTATGGAATACGTCACATCTGTCTTCGTCAGCCAGTTTTCCTTCTCCATCCACGGATTCTTGTACTCCTTCTGGAGATGGTTCTCGAACTTCTGTAAAAACAGACCGAAGTGATAATTCAGCCCAACGCCGTCCCCGGGCAAACCCAGTGTGGCCATGGAATCCAGAAAGCAGGCAGCCAGACGTCCCAACCCGCCGTTTCCCAGAGACGGTTCCGGCTCAAGCGCTTCGATCTTCGTGATATCCTTGCCGTACTGGGCCAGCGTCTCCTTCACTTCATCGTAGAGTCCTAAGTTGATCAGGTTGTTTGACAGCAGCTTTCCGATGAGGAACTCTGCCGAGATGTAGTAGACCTTCTTCTTTGATGCCGGCTGGCCACTGGCTGCTGCACCTCCCAGGCTGCTGCCTTCTCTCCCTCCTGACATTTCCGCCGATTCTGTGCAGCTGACCCCGGCACGTTCTGCGGCAAGCTCCTTAACACTCTTTAAAAGACCAATGTACAGCTGCTGGTCTGTGCAGGCCGCGATATTGTTGCAGCAGATTCGTTCCAGCTTCTCTCTTATATTCATGATTATCCTCCTTGATCCAATGACCAATGTTCTATCTTTTTTGTTTTCCTATACAGTATATGTA
>CABQGZ010000316.1 GCA_902463835.1 uncultured Lachnospiraceae bacterium | reverse complement strand
GGGAAAGCGATGCATACGCCGTGGAAAATACCGTCATGGTACACATCAGTCGTATCCGCGAAAAACTGGAGATCAATCCAAAGAAGCCGGAATATCTGAGAGTTGTTTGGGGGATTGGATATGTCTTTGAAGCGCCGTAATGGCATCGCCTGTTGCCTGCTCCTACTGGCAGCAATCTGCTGGACCTTTGGGTATCGGATGGTACAAAGCGGCTCAGGGAAAAGCGGTATTGTGGCAGCGTCCTACTCTTCTACAGAAGCTACAACTTATCCTACCAGCACACCGGCTACCCTTCCTACCGAATACATACCCAATGAAACAACTCCTGCGGACGAGACCGTGGAGGAGACGAATGGCGGCAATAAGTTCCTTGGATTCCTGCTTTGCTTTGTGTCCGCCGCGTCCGCAGGTATCGCCGTTATTGGTTTCTGGCAAACTGCGCCGATTCTCGGACCTGATGGCGTCAGCATGCTTGCAGCCATTGAATGCACAGCATATGACACGCTGCAAAATGTGGAATACATTTTGTGGACTTCTACCTTTCTAACCCTGACCACTTATGCAAATATCCTCACGGGTTTCACTGTTCTGTTCGCTCTTCGCGAACTGTGGGGGTGGATACGGGCAAAGTTCTCCTTGTCCTGGTGTTTGGCGTATCGCATTGCGAAACGCTCGCCAAAACCACAGCTATCCTTACTTGTTTTCGTTGGATGGATCGGCATCGGCTATCATTTGATTTGGTTCGGAAGACGAAACGAGATTTCCTTTTGGAGTCTCATTGCTGCCACGGTATTTTGCTTCCTCTGTTTATGGAACTACGGCGCTGACCTGGAACATTTCAAACAGCAGCTTAACAGCTTTCAGCGAGGTTTGCCAATCACTGTTGGTGATGGTGCTTTCGCTCAAACGGAAGCCCAACTTCTTGACGTGCAGACCCAGCATGAAGAAGCAGTCCGTACCGCTGTTACCAGCGAACGGTTCAAGGTAGAGCTGATTTCCAATGTTTCCCACGATCTCCGTACTCCATTGACTGCCATTCTTGGCTACAGTGAGCTTTTGCAAAAGGAAGCTTTGTCACCGGAGGGACAAGAGCAACTGAGCCGGCTGCATCAAAAAGCGGGCTATATGAATGATCTCGTAGAATCCCTGTTTGAACTCACCAAGGTTTCCAGTGGTGTCATCGAAGCGAAGAAGGAAGAGATTGACCTGATCCGCCTGTTGGAACAGACCACGGGGCTGTTTGACGATCAGCTCACCCAGGCTGGGCTGTCTGTACGGCGCAGTTATGCATCCGATTCCATCCCCGTTGTAACGGACGGAGCCAGGATGCACCAGGTGTTTGCCAACCTGCTTGGCAATGCGATCAAATATGCGCTTACAGGCACACGGATCTATTTGGAGGTCAAGGAAACGGAACGCAGCTACCTTATTCGCATGATGAACACAGCCTCCTACGAGATGGACTTCAAGCCTGATGAGATTATGCAGCGTTTCGCCCGTGGTGATAAGGCTCGGTCAACAAAAGGAAGCGGTTTGGGTCTGGCAATTGCCCAAACCTATACGGAATCCGTGGGCGGCAAATTCCATGTAGCTGTAGATGGCGACCAATTCAGCGCCATCGTGGAGCTGCCAAAAACTGAAAGAAACTTGTAAGAATTCTGTCGGCTCTTTTGAAAGATACCCCCTGTACTATGGTCGGTACAGGGGGTGCTATTATGCTTAGAGAAAAATCTCTGTCTCTGCAAAAGAGATATGTTTCAGGAGTCGTTCGTCAAATAATCCTTTCTTGGCTAAATGCGGTAATGCTTGAATATCTACGCCTGCCAGGTGCACTGCGGGATTTGGCAAGGCTGGACGGACTGGCGCAAATGTCTCTTATCCGGGTTATTGCAGTCTTCTGTGGAGAAATGCTTCTTCTGTCCGTAATCTCCCGATTTGTGAACACTGCCAAAGTCGAGCGCTGGGCCGTGGTTGGCATATTTGGAATCCTGTCGATTGCCGCATTGCGGGCATCTTTTACTTGGGCATTCCTTGCGGTATGCATATTAGCCTTGATTTTCCTTGTCGTATTTGGTTTCTGCGGATGGAATGGGCAGCCGGAGCCTGCTGTCAAGCAAAAGCAGGCACATAGAATCTGGCTGTGGATCACCGTGGGATTGTCCATTGCATTCTTCCTGTTCGTCAGCGCCTGGACGGTGGGGCGGGTTTACAGCTTCAGTACGCCGACCTTCGACTTCGGAATCTTCTGCCAAATGTTTTACAATATGAAGGAATCCGGCCTGCCCATGACTACGGTGGAGCGGGACGGTCTGCTATCCCACTTTGCTGTTCATGTGTCACCAATCTACTATGTGCTGCTGCCGTTCTACGCTCTGGCTCCCACACCTGCTGCCTTGGAGGCTCTTCAGGCTGCGGTCATAACTTCAGCGGTGATTCCTCTTTGGAAAATCGGAAAGCACCATGGTTTGACCGGTGCACAACAGATGCTGGTATGTGCTGTGTTATTTCTATACCCGGCATACTCCGGCGGCACCAGCTATGATATTCACGAAAACTGCTTCCTCACGCCTTTGCTCCTGTGGCTGTTCTATGGCATTGATCGAAAGAACGCGGTTGTCATCGCAATTGCCGCGATCCTGACGCTGATGGTTAAAGAAGATGCTGCCGTTTATGTTGCTGTGATTGCCCTGTGGCTCATCGTGAAAACTGTTTTACAGTCCCAGATAATAGATATACGGAATCTCGTCACTGGAATCGTAATGCTTGCCATCTCCCTTGGTTGGTTCTTCCTGGTCACTGGGTATCTGGCGAAAAGCGGTGACGGTGTGATGACCTACCGATATAGCAACTTCATGTACGATGGATCATCCTCACTGCTGACCGTTATCCAATCGGTGATCCTGAATCCGATGAAAGCTGTTTATGAATGCGTAGACACCGAAAAGCTGTATTTCATTGCCATGACGCTCCTTCCGTTCCTTGGGCTGCCTCTGCTGACAAGGCGATACGAGCGATATATCCTGCTGATTCCCTATATACTGGTAAATCTGATGTCTGACTACCAATACCAGCACGATATTTTCTTTCAGTACACCTTCGGCGCTGCTGCATTTCTGGAGTATCTTGCGGTGGTGAATCTGGCGGATATCAGGATCAATTGGCAGCGGGTGACTGTCCTCGCAGCCGCGTTTATTGTCAGCGCGGCTTGCTTTTACAAGGTCGTTGTTCCGAAAGCAATCCATTATCCGGTTCAAGCTGTTCGTTATTATGACTTCTATCAGAATATCCGGGGTGCGCTATCAGAAATTCCGGATGGAGCTTCTGTGACTGCTGCAACATTTTACACAACGTATCTGTCTCAACGGGAAACCCTGTACGATGTGCGATATTGCTCGCTGGAGCATATGCTGGAAACCCAGTATGTTGTTTTGAAGATGTCTGCTGATAGCGATTTCAAAAAGTATGCAGCGAACGGAGAGGGCAATGGTTTTGAGAACCTGGGCAATCTGTTGGAGGGAAATGGCTATGCGCCATACAAGTCAGTTGAGGACACACTTGTGATCTACCGAAAGAAATAAGCAGGAATGGCATTTCTCCCTAAATCGTATCAATACCCTCTGCCATTTTACGCATTCAAATTGCGAATTTCATACCATAACACAAAAGGAGCGAACCGGCGGAATTGGCCGGTTCGCTCTATTTGTGCGTTGAAAAGGTGTTGCGGAGGGATGGGGTGAAATCATTGCAACTCGGGAAACAGCATTCGTATATAATCCTGGCTGCCATATAGAATGCGGTCGATGGAAATTACTTGCATTGCGTTGATGCGATAAAATGCCATATATTTTTTATGTACAATAAACCGATATCCACTTTCAAGGCCACCCTCGAAAACTAATTTCTGCCCTGACTCCGGAAAGCTGGCAAGAAGCTCAATTGCGTCCAATATGCCATCGACCGTGTGCTGCGCAGCTATGGGATTCTCTAGCTTGTTGCTGATATAATCCCAGATAGCGTCCAAATCCTGCAAGGCCGTTCGGGTGTATTCTATTTTACTTGGCATTTGCACGCTCCCGGAAGTGCTTCCGCACATCTTCCGATGTGATATATCCCTCTTCTTCCCCAGATCGGCGTCCCTCAGACAGCGCGCACATGAGCTGAAGCTGGGCGCACATACGGTCATACTTTTCCGCCTTCTCCTGCTGGAGCTCTTGTTCGTCGATGTTCATAACGGTATAACAGCCACGACCGTTCTTTGTGAGGTAAAGCGGTTTCCCAATCTGAACTGTCTCCAAAACGGCGGCATAATTCCGTAGGTCCGAGATTGGCTTGATGTTTGGCATAGTAGAATCCCCCTTTCATGGGCCTACTTCTAGTATACCACGATTTGATGCTAAATTCAACGCTTTATTTAATGCTAAATTTTACAAGTAAAATAATCTAGACTGCTGGAAGGCGAGACGCGTTTTAAGCTGTGGGTTACTGCTTCCGCACGCTTTCCGCAATCTGTACCAGCTCCTCTACGGAATAGTCCGCGCTGCTTAAGAGAAAACTCAGGCCATTTTCCTGGGTGCCCTGAATCCAGACGACATCCGAGTGGGGGGCCAGCTCGCCGACTACAGCCCCTGCGGCGGGGCAGCCCTGGATGGTGTAGGCCTGGGCCGGTTCGCTGCTGCCGATGTGCATCTGGGCCAGTTCCTCCAGAGTGACGGTGTCATCGGAGACATAGGTCTCGTAGGAGAAAAAGAGTTCCTTGCCGGTCTTTTTGTCAAAGTACCAGCGGCGGACATAGGCGTACCAGCCGCCGCCGTTCTCCAATGGCCAGCCCGTAAAACTGTCCTCCTCCATTCCGGCGGGCAGGGCGGTGATGCGGTAGTCCCCCAGCTCTTCCAGGGCCTCGGTGGCCTTGGAGGCGTTGGTGGGGGTCAGCTCCGGGCCGAGGCCCACGCTTCTGGCGATGGCAACCAG
>CABQGZ010000315.1 GCA_902463835.1 uncultured Lachnospiraceae bacterium | reverse complement strand
ATGATTATCATCCGAGGCAGTCAACGCATTGGCGAAGTCCCGCACCGCCTTGCGGTCCTCTTCGTCATTGTTTGGCATACTGGCAGTGGTCAGAATAAATTGGACTCGGCTCCGATCGATTCCTAAACGGTGAAACAATCTTCGGATCAACAGGGACACTTCTCCACCGGCAGAACCACGATACATATGTGCTTCATCAATAACAAACAGAAGCTTGTTTTTGGGATCACTTTCTAACCATCTTTTGGTATCATCCCAGATTTTTTTCTCTCTGGGGCGAAGAAGCATATACTCCAGCATGGAATAGTTGGTGATCAGAATATCGGGGCAGAACTGCTGCATCTCAAAACGAGTGACTAATTCCGCATCTTCTGCATCGGGGATATGTTTGCTGTTGTGTAATTTCTCCAGAAAAGCATCAAAATTTTCCTTGGATGGAATTTTACCTTCCTTCGTCAATTGCCGTAGAAAATCTTCACCTTCATCCGTTTCCGGGTGGACCATTTTAGAATAGGTATTTTCCAGCCTATGATCGGCGTCCTTTCTGGGTTCAGGTCCTGCATAAGGGGTACGGCCTGTATACATACCGAACTGTGGACGCCGGACACCATTTCCACAAGTCTCACGGAAAATTTTTACAAAGCGATGATTCGGGTCGCCGATCAGTCTGCGAAGACGACTCACCTGGTCAGAGACCAGTGCGTTCATGGGATACATGATAACCGTGCGTACGCCACGAAGCTCCCAACTGTCTGTTCGATTTCTGGCCTCATCAGCAAGCTTCGCCATCAAGGGCCACATAAAACACTCAGTTTTACCAGAGCCTGTACCAGTGGACACAAACAAATCTTCCCCTCTGAAGGCTGCCTCCAGAGCAGAAATCTGATGGCAGAAGGGTGCAGGATAGACACCCAGGTCTGCAATGGACAGCTGGGTAAAATAGTTTTTCAGCCAGTCAGGCAAGACTTCGGAATCTTGTATTCCATTTTCTTTACTCTTATAGGCAGGCGAGGATTCAATATAAGGTTTCTGATATAAAACTCCTTCTTGGTCCAGCTTTCCCTGCAGCGCAGAAAGCAGAATGGGGGACTTCCCGAAATACTGGGATTTTATATAGTTTTCCAAAGCTTGCCGCAGCTGCATATGTACGGCATTTGCTCCATTTGCCATGTTTTATCCCTCCACAAAGCGGTATCCGATGGATTCCAGATGCTGCTTGAACACTGGATACACAATTTCGGACATTTCACGCTGAAACACTTGTGGTGTTTCCTGCGTAATATCAAAGTTGATCGGCCAGCTGTATAGCTTGAAGAAGTCCTCTTCTGCAGGGGGCAGACGATATCCCAATTTAATTGACACCGTATGATTTGAGGCAGATTTAGCGACCACTGGCGGGAGCTTCTGCGCAGCCTCTAAAAGTCCACAGGCGATGCGCCGATACTCTCCATAGCCAGGCTGACCAATGGTTCTGAAATCGTCTACCCTCCAGGAGGGAATTGACTTTTGCTCAAAATGGCCGTTAAGCCAGCGATAAAAGACGTACAGCTTATTGGGAGCTCCGTAACGGGCCATTGAGGGTATTTCAACTTTGTCCGGTTTTTCCTGCCAATATCCTCCGGAAAATGGTGGATTCAAGCGCAAAAATTCCGCATCTTCGGCCCACTCCACTTCGTTCCAGTCATTGCTCGCCAAAGCTTCCTGTAAATAATCGGAAAATGGCTGCTTCTGCAGCTCAAACATCTCTGCCGCAGATTGACCATGCTCTGCAGCTTTTGTAACGCCATACAGCCCCAATCCGCTCATGTAACACGGCTTCTCCGGCGGAACGCCCCGGTACAAGGAGCATTGTCCCGTCCCTCCGGTACTTGGTGCCGCAGGATACAACCGATGAGAAGAATGGTAGAAGAATCCGTTCCTTCTGTAGGTTTCGTATATATCCTCAATGATACCGCTCCGATCCGATGGGAAGCGATGTGCAGCCTCTGGGTAAATGGAAAGATATGCGTTCAAAACCTGGGCCGCTCTCTTCTCAAAGTGCTGAATAGAGACGAAATTTTCATCTTCGGGATGGTCCCAAATTGATGCAAGAGCCATCTTACCCGTTGCACTATAAATTGCTTTACAGAGGCTTTCTGTACCAGCAGTTTCTGCAATATTTAGCTGTTTTGATATTTCAGAAATCAGTTGATCTTTCATAATATCACTCTTCTACGTAACGCTGAAGCTCCGCCCGGACTTCTGATTTTATGTTTTTTTCACTATCCAGCAACTCAGTCAGTGCTTCCTGTTTACCGCTTAAAACGCACATGGGCAACATTCCAAACAGGCATTCCATGCTGGTATCAGAAATGGAGCCTATACACTTGGCGTCTGCCAAAACCTTTTCCAGACGGCTCAGCATCAGCCGACTCAAGCCCAGCTTTTTGACCGGGCCCATCTTAGCCCGATACTTTGGATCTGGCTTGAATTCATCGTATTCAACCGTTTCCTGACCAGCGTCCATATTTTCTACAGAGGGAAGCTGATCAACAAAGCATTCCGTAAAGACGGGATAAGCATAATGGTACAAGCTGCGAGGCTCGATCTGAAGGTCTTCGGTGAACGGATGAAGCCACAATGCAAAACCGTTGTTGGAATGAGAGATACAGGAAACCCAGTCTGGGTGGAACGGATTTTGCACCGCAGCCATGTCTGATTCCACAAACCCGGAAATCGCTTCGGCATCCTGTTCACCGCAGCATGTAAGTAGGTCGATTTTTTGGCCGCAGATCGTCATAGACAAGGCATCTGCAATGGCGTTTGCGTTGGGGCCGGCCAGTAACAGCGGCATACGATTCAGATATGAAGAGTATAGGAAGGAGGACAGCATAGTTGTCCATTGCGATCCGATACCCGCAAACTGAAGGTTGTCACATAGCAGTTCGAAAGTATCCCTCCAACTGCTGCATCCTTCCATACTATGGCACACCTCGCCGGTGGTAAATGTCCATCGGTTTGTCGAACCACTCTGCGCGGATTGCTGGGGCATAAAGGTGGATAATTCCGCAATGAAGCCAGCCATATCCTGCTGTGCCGAACCAATTTTATCCCGAATGGCCTGAACGGCATTAGCCCCCAGAGTTTCGTACTTCTCAATTTCTTTCAGTAACTGATCAAGTTTTGCTTGTGCCTCTGCTGTTTCGGTAAGAATCTTCTGGTAGGCCTCTTCAGCATTCTTTTTATCTGCCTTGATTTTTTCAAACTGAGATTTGTATTCATTAACAATATTCTCGGCGGCCTGCTTTTTCTGGTCAAGTTCTATCTGTGCCTCTGCGAGTGCTTCAGCGTGAGTGGTTTTCCAATGTTCTTCAACAGCAGCTTCACATTGGGTACGCAGGCCATCATGATTCATTGCAATACGGGCCAATACATCGGAATCAATATCGCCTAAATCAAAATTGCTATTTATGCGGCTGATAAATAAATCTACATTTTCTTTAGCCTGTTGAAAGGAGCAATGAAGCATTCCTGCAATATCTTCATATAAGGTAGGGGAACACACCAATTGAAATAAGTCTTTGCACTCTCGCCACTCTTTGATTGTTCCACCGATGTTATCTTTGTACAGATTCTTGGTCATTCGAGAGGCTATTGCTTTTTTAACCAATGTATCAGCGTCAATAATTGGGATAATTTTAGGAGAACTATATTTATCTAATCTCACTGTCCTTAAAATCTTGCGTTTTTTCCACCCAATACAGTCTGCAGTTGTGATGCTATAACAGGTAACGCTGTAAACTGTTTGCTTTAGGGAAATATGATGAAATTCTTTTTGTTCGCTTTCCCTAATATCGAAATCTGATTTCTGATATAGAATAGCCTCTACGCAATCCCCTGGTTCCATTGAGCCTGTAAATAAACAAGGGAAACAGAGATATGTTGGAATATCAACGCCTTTTTTAAGAAGTCCTATAAGGTCTATGGCTCTTGCGTATTTATCACAAATAGGAAACAATTCAACTGGAGAAATATCTTCGATATAGGATGCCTCTGTACGCCATTTTGTAGCGCCATCACGCTGTTGAGCGTAATCATACCACTCCCAAAATCCAATCAAATAGGGTATAACTGGACCATCACTTCTGAAAATAAGTTTCCGGTTTGATGATATTGGCTCAGCGGCCTCGTTTTGACTAAATACAGATAGGCTTTCTCCGTCAAGATCAGCTATCCTCTCGAGCCAAATATCGTCATGCTGATTTGGAAAATTTACTCTGCACAGTGAAATCGTTGTGGATGAATCACCGGGGAGTTCTTGAATTGGAGGTTCAGTAAACGCCAATTTACCTGCTATCAGTTTTGTCAAGAAATCCTCATTAATATCCCCCATATTACTCTGATGTTTTAAATATCCGATAACTGAAAGGGCATCGTTGGGAGAAAACTTTTTTATGGCATCGTTTGCACTGTCGTAGCTTTTTAGATAATGTTCCTGTAATACAGTCCAAACAGTGCTTTCCCACTTTGCTAATTGCTTAGCCAACAAAGAAGTGGGGGCTTCACTGTTATCATGATTGCGAACACGAATATGGTATTCTTTTTGCAATAAATCACAAAACTTTTTATGCTCAGAAAGGTCCAAATAATCTAATAGCGATGTCCAAAATTGTTCTGTCATCTTAAATCACCACACTTCTTTAATTCTGTAACAAGTATCCAGTAGGCTGTTCGAGAGATGCGGCCTTCTTTTGTTTTCGAGCAAAACCATTCTTTTGTTAGTGGAAAATGTGTTAATTTTCCCACAACAGCGCCTATACTATGAGGAACAGGCATCAGTACTCCTTTACAACTGCATAATTTTTCAACCAATTGTCGATCCAAAGCGCTGGTGTCTGTATCATTCTTGGGTTTCTCAAATTTTATATTTCGAATCACATCGCAGCTCTGGAAAATTCGAACCTCACACCCAAACGAAAGATCATCCACGGTGA
>CABQGZ010000314.1 GCA_902463835.1 uncultured Lachnospiraceae bacterium | reverse complement strand
TTGTTGGCAGAGTTATTGGCAGAGCAAAATCACTTGTGATTTTGCTCTGCCAATGCTATAATGGTCACAGTTGGAATATTTCAAAATTCAAGGAGGAAACAAGGCATATGGAGCGTGCAATGAGAAAGAAGCTTCCCATAGGAATCGAGAACTTTGAGGAGATAAGAAAAGAGAAATTTTATTATATTGACAAGACCTCAATGATCAGGGACTTGCTCCGCAATTGGGGGAAGGTAAATCTGTTTACCCGCCCAAGGCGTTTTGGGAAATCTCTAAACATGAGTATGCTAAAATACTTCTTTGAGACTGGATGCGACAGTGCCTTGTTTGACGGTCTGGAGATTTCCCGAGAGAGCGCGCTATGTGAAGAGTACATGGGAAAATTTCCGGTGATCTCAATCTCATTAAAAGATGTAAATGGCAGAGATTATGAGACCGCCCGCTCTATGATGTGCTCGATCATCGGGAGTGAAGCGATGCGTTTTTCTGAACTTACGGAAAGCGATTGTCTGACAGAGAGGGAAAAAACGGCGTACGAGCAATTGATACAGTCGGATGTGACAGGAAAGGAAGCCTTTGCTATGCCGGATTCTGTTCTGATGGGAAGCTTAAAAACCCTGTCAACGCTTCTTATGAAATATTATGGACAGAAGACGATCATCCTGATCGATGAATACGATGTTCCTCTGGCTAAGGCAAATGAAAATGGCTACTATGAAGAAATGGTAAGTCTGATCCGCAATCTTTTCAGTCAGGCCCTGAAGACAAATGACAGTCTGCAGTTTGCCGTGCTGACTGGGTGTCTTAGGGTGTCGAAGGAAAGTATTTTTACTGGTCTGAATAACTTGAAGGTTATGACTGTTATGGATGTGGACTTTGATGAGTTTTTTGGATTCACGGATCAGGAAGTGCGAGAGCTTTTGGCCTATTATGAA
Source organism: uncultured Lachnospiraceae bacterium (assembly GCA_902463835.1). Lineage (GTDB taxonomy): Bacteria > Bacillota > Clostridia > Lachnospirales > Lachnospiraceae > 14-2. Next base: position 4,039 of record CABQGZ010000314.1, on the reverse strand, counting down.
TTATCTGATTATTATGACCGTGTGAAGGAGTGGTATGACGGGTACCGATTTGGAAATGTAGAAGTGTACTGCCCATGGGATGTAATCTGCTACTGTGACAAGCTGCGGAGCAATCCGGCGGCGCTGCCGGAAGCGTACTGGTCCAATACCAGCGGAAATGATATCATCCGACGTCTTATTGAGATGGCGAAGGGCACGACAAAACGTGAGATCGAACAGTTGATAGAAGGGGAAGCAGTTGTAAAAACAGTCCGCCAGGAGCTGACCTATAAAGAGCTGTATGATTCCGGTGAAAATGTGTGGAGTATACTCTTTACCACGGGGTATCTGACCCAGCGCGGGGAGACGGAGGAACGGAAGCGGAAGCTTGTGATTCCAAATCGGGAGATACGTGAAATATTTGAAAGTCAGGTTCTTGGATGGTTTCAGGAGACTGCATTCCAGGATGGCGCGGCACTGGAGGCTTTTTGCAGTGCTTTTCAGAAAGGCGACGCGGCGGATGTGGAAGAAAAATTCAATGCGTATCTGAAGAAGACCATCAGCATCCGTGATACTGCGGTGAGGAAGGATAAGAAAGAGAATTTTTACCACGGTATTTTAATTGGGCTGCTTGGCTACAAGGACAGCTGGTGTGTATCCTCCAACAAGGAAGCGGGAGAGGGCTACAGTGATATCCTGGTGGAGATAGAAGATGAGGATATCGGAATCATCATAGAGATAAAATATGCTGAGAACGGCGATTTTGAGACGGGATGCCGGAAGGCACTGGAACAGATTGAGACGAATCACTATGAGGAGCAGCTTGTGGACGCAGGGATGCAGACAATCTACAGGTTTGGAATCGCCTGCTATAAGAGACGGTGCAGGGTTGTGCTCGCTCAGGCATAAGAAAACAGAAACCCGAGATATTCAAAAAGGATGCAATCACTGAGAAGGTGGCTGCATCTTTTTTACTTTATAGGAAATTGCGATTTTTAGGCCATAAAAAAAGTGCAAGAGTTTATCGAACATATGTTAGATAAACTCTTGCCAGGGTATGACGATAAGACGACACGATTTAGAAGATATAAAAACCTTCTACGCCAACCTCGTCATCAAATAAGTCGTCTTCATTTAAGAAATAATCCATATCGAGAAGGTCATCCTCGCTCATATGGAGAATGTCCTGGGATGTCATTCCTTCCGGTGGGTTATCTATATATTTTTTGCGTAGCTTCTCTGTATCTGGTTTCATATGCATGTCCTCCTTTGAAAGGAGTATACCATAGGAAAGAGATTTTGGGAAGTCATGCGGATGACCGCCTTCCACGAGAACGGGACATGGCGTCCTCGTATATTTCTTCCAGAGAAACACGTTTATGGTTAAAGTAAAGTTCTAAAAATAGCATGGTTGTGCCACATTGACATTTTAGAGGGTCATAACCAAAAGCAGAAAGGATGGCGGTACGCCACTGGTTAAAACTTCTGTAGACGTGTTGTTTTTCACGGGAGATAGCCCGGCGGAGTTTTTGGTCGATCTCCCTATGGCGAGCGTAAATGCCGCCGTAACGGATCATTTTATAATGCTTTTCTGGGATATGTCGGATGAGACACTGTATGAATTCCATAACAGGGATAGTTTCTTCCACATACTTGTCATCTTCGTGGCGGTTGTAGTGGAAAGTAACAAAATCACCATCATACTTATCGATCCGGGAAGTAGCGATCACGGGACGGCCGAGGTATCGTCCGATATATTTTACAACTGTTTTGGGATCACATTTGTTAGGCTTGGCATAGACGTAGAAACCATCCTTGTGATCCCGGTAACAGCGGGACTTGACTTGTTTGAAAGAGGCGCCGATCTTGGATTCCATATCATTGAGCAAAGCGGTGCGGAAAGAGTTACGCAGGAAAGTGTAATTAAAATGATTGATATTGCGCCAGAAGCCATTATCACTGTAGCCACCTTCAGAGATGAGACAATGGATGTGCGGATTCCATTTGAGATCCCTGCCGAAGGTATGGAGGACCATGATAAAACCGGGAGTAAAATTCATGGATTTGTTTTGCTTGAAAAACATGCGGGAAACAACGCTGTTTACGGCATGGAAAAGGCAGTCAAGGAGGGAACGGTCATTGAGAAAAAAGTCACGGAGCTGTTCATCAATGGTAAAGACACAATGACGGTGTGTAACATTGACGAGCTTAAAGGACATAGAGGTAGTACGCTGCATGGCGTATAAGTTTCCGCAGGTAGGGCAAAACCGGCTGTGGCAACGAAAAGGGACGAATTTAAGCTTACCGCAGGAAGGACAGCTATACATGGCGCCGCCAAAGGAAGGATCGCCGCAGTTTATCATCTTATCAATATTTTCCATCTCAGTTTTTCTGGGATGAAGAGTATATTTAATTTCTTCATAATGGTCAATAAAGATTTTCTGTAAAATATTCATAAGACTATTATGCATGAAAAAGTAAAAAAAAGAAACCCCTAATTCCCCCATGAATGGGGGCAAGGGGGTTGAAGTGTCGAAGACACTTTTTTATGCACTTGTCACAGAAAGGAAGGAAAGCCGATGACGCCTGTATCTACAGATCTGCAACAGAATATCCAAGCCTTCAACCATCTTTTTTCCGATTGTGCGGATATCAAAAAACGCGCCATGAAGCTGGGGCGGGAGGCGAAGAAGGAATGCTTTATTGCCTATGTGGAGGTTGCCGTGGGCAATATGCTTTTGGAAAATTCCGTGCTGGGTAAGCTCATCAACACACTTTGGGAGATGCCGGAGGAGAAGATCATTTTTTACCTGCGGGAAAATGGGTTCGGCATCTCGGATGTGTCGGAGTTTGAGACCATCGAGGAGGCGGGAAGCGGGATGTTGACCGGGGACGCCATCTTCTTTATCGACGGATACGACAGGGCGCTGAAGATCAGCGACAAGGGGTATCCCGGTATGGGTGTGAAGGAGACCGAGTCGGAGAAGGTGATCCGGGGATCCAACGAGGGGTTCTCGGAATCCGTCAAGGTGAACACGGCGCTGATCCGCAAACGGCTGCGGACGCCGAAGGTTAAGGTGCGGGAATCCTTTGCGGGACGCCGTTCCAACACCAATGTGGATCTGGTATACATGGAGGATCTGGTACATCCGGATCTTCTTGCAGCCATTGAGAAGCGGCTGGAGAGCTTTGAGATTGACGGCGTGCTGGACAGCGGGATCATTGAGCAGCTGACAGAGGGAAGCTGGCTGTCGCCCTTTCCACAGTTTCAGACGACGGGGCGGCCGGATCGGGCGGCCATGGCGATTCTGGAAGGGAGAGTGGTGCTATTGGTGGACAACTCCCCCATCGCGCTGCTTTTGCCCACCGGATATAATTCCTTTATACAGACCAGCGACGACTATTACAGCCGCTGGGAGATTGCCTCCTTTACCCGAGTGCTGCGGTATGTGGCCTCCTTTCTCGCCATGACGCTGCCGGGCTTGTATCTGGCAGTCACCAATTTTCACACCCAGATTCTGCCTACAGATCTGCTTTTGTCCTTTGCGGCAGCCAGGCAGGGGGTTCCCTTCCCTGCGGTGGTGGAGATTCTGATCATGGAGCTAGCCTTTGAACTTTTAAGGGAGGCAGGGGTGCGTCTTCCGGGCCCGATGGGCAATACCATTGGAATTGTGGGCGGGCTCATCATCGGTCAGGCAGCTGTGGAGGCCAATATTGTCAGCCCAATTGTAGTCATTGTGGTTGCGCTCACTGCGTTATGCTCTTTCGCCATACCGAATGAAGAGTTTGCCACGGCTTTCCGAATCCTGAAGTTCGGATTTATTCTTCTGTGTGCTGCATTTGGCTTTTTTGGATTTCTGCTGAGTCTGTTGACTGTTTTGATTCATCTCTCTCACTTGAACAGCTTTGGAATCCCCTATCTGATGCCTTTTGTGGGGCCGGATCTGAACGACTATGAGGACGAGCGGGATACTTTCCTGCGGATGCCTTTAAGAAAGCTGACGCGCAGACCCATTTACACCAGAGAAGATGCAAGAGTCAAGCTGAAAATGAAGGATGG
>CABQGZ010000313.1 GCA_902463835.1 uncultured Lachnospiraceae bacterium | reverse complement strand
GAGGTCATCGGTATTAACTCTGTAAAATATACGGATACAGACGTGGAGGGAATGGGCTATGCCATCCCGATCTCCACCGCAGATCCCATCATCAATGATCTGATCACGAAGGAAGTGGTGGATGAATCCAACTCTGCCTACCTTGGAATCAATGGCCTTGATGTCACTACTGAGGTATCCGAATCTTACAATATCCCCATGGGGATCAGTGTTACCCAGGTGGCAAAGGGAAGCCCGGCGGAAAAGGCCGGAATTAAGAAGGGCGACATTATCACAGCCTTTGACGGCCGCGAGGTTGCGTCCATGACAGTTCTGAAGGAGCGTATGCGGTACTACGCAGCTGGAACTACTGTAGAGATTACCATCAAGAGTGCCAGCAACGGATATGAGGAACAAAACATCTCTGTAACCTTAGGGAAAAGAGAGTAAAAAAGAAACTTAGCCTTTGCATTTCTCCCAAAATATGCTATGATGGTTTCAGACGAATTGTAGTGTAACGGAGGTATATCCATGAGAAAGAAACGAATCGTGATCGCGCTGGGCCATGAGGCTCTCGGAACCACGCTCCCGGAGCAGAAGGAAGCTGCCAGGAGAACTGCAAAGGCGATTGCAGACTTTATACAGAATGATTATCAGGTAGCTATCACCCACAGCAACGGTCCCCAGGTAGGCATGATCCATACGGCCATGGCGGAATTCTGCCGCATTTACCCGGAGTATACAGCCACACCCATGTCGGTGTGCTCGGCTATGAGCCAGGGCTATATCGGATACGACCTGCAGAATGCCATACGCACCGAGCTTTTGAACCGGGGAATCTATAAGCCGGTATCCACGGTACTCACCCAGGTGAGCGTAGACCCTTACGATGATGCTTTTTACCATCCCACCAAGGTCATAGGAAGAACCATGACCAGGGAGGAGGCGGAGAGCGAGGAGAAGAAGGGTAACCACGTGGTGGAGACCCAGGAGGGCTACCGCAGAATCGTGGCGGCGCCAAAGCCCATGGAGGTCATCGAGGTGGACGCCATCCGGGCGCTGCTGGATGCAGACCAGATCGTAGTGGCCTGTGGAGGCGGTGGGATTCCTGTGCTGGTGCAGGATCATAACTTAAAAGGCGCCAGCGCTGTCATTGAGAAGGACGCGGTTGCCGGGAAGCTGGCGGGACTTCTGGATGCGGACATGCTTGTAATCCTGACCGGAGTGGAAAAGGTGTGTTTAGATTTCGGAAAAGATTCACAGCAGCCCCTGGATGAAATGACGGTACAGGAAGCTCTTTCGTATATGGAAGAGGGCCAGTTCGAGCAGGGAACCATGCTCCCGAAGATCGAGGCAGCCGTTGATTTTATTGGGAATTCCGCAGTTCGCACCGTATTGATCACAAGGCTGGACAAGACGAGAGAAGGTCTTGCAGGTATAACAGGCACCACCATACACAAGTAAGAAAGAATCCGAGGATGTTGATACATCCTCTTTCTTTTTTTGTGAAAATCTGGTAAACTATCCAGGTAAGCGAAGCAGTGCCCAGGCCGGGAAGTGTTCTGAGAGGAAGACGCCGGGCTCGTAAGATGGCACTGTGCAGTAAATGGAACATATAAGAAAGGCCAGGAACAATGAAGACACAGAGAAAAACAAAAATTGTCTGCACCCTCGGTCCGGCTACGGACAAAGAGGGCGTATTAAAGCAGCTGATGAAGGAAGGCATGGATGTAGCCCGGTTTAATTTTTCCCATGGAAGCCATGAGGAGCAGGGCGGACGTCTGGCTAAGATAAAACAATTGCGGGAGGAATTGGGACTGCCTATCGCCACCCTGCTTGATACGAAAGGACCGGAGATTCGTCTGGGTGAACTGAAAGACGGGAAAGCGGTATTGAAGGAAGGTCAGATATTTATCCTGACTACGGAGGAGATCTTAGGTGACGACAAGCGAGTCACCATCACCTATAAGGAGCTGCCCGGCGATGTGCGGCCAGGAGCCAGGATCCTGATCGACGATGGTCTGATCGAGATGCGGGTGGAGCGGGTGACAGACACGGATATCGTGTGCGCTGTCATCAACGGAGGCGTCATCTCCAACAAGAAGGGCGTGAATGTGCCTGACGTGGAATTGTCCATGCCCTATATCAGTCAGAAGGACTATGAAGACATCGTGTTTGGTATCGAGAATGATTTTGACTTTGTGGCGGCGTCCTTCGTGCGCTGTGCTGATGATGTGCTTCAGATCCGCAGAATTTTTGAGGAAAAGCATTGTCACGACATCAACATTATCGCAAAGATTGAAAATATGCAGGGCGTCCAGAATATCGACGAGATCATCCGCGTCTCCGACGGGATCATGGTAGCCCGGGGTGACATGGGTGTGGAGATTCCCTTAGAGGACGTTCCGGTCATCCAGAAGATGATCATAAAGAAGGTCTACAATGCCGGAAAACAGGTGATCACAGCCACCCAGATGCTGGATTCCATGATGAAGAATCCGCGCCCCACAAGGGCGGAGGCCACCGATGTTGCCAACGCCATCTATGACGGGACAAGCGCCATCATGCTGTCCGGCGAGACAGCTGCGGGCCTGTATCCGGTGGAGGCAGTGAAAACCATGGTGCGGATCGCGGTCCGGACCGAGTGTGATATTGACTATACATCCAGATTCAAAAAGCGGGAGAGCATGATCAATCCGGATATCACCAACGCTATCTCCCATGCCACCTGTACCACCGCCGTTGACCTGAACGCGGCGGCCATCCTCACGGTCAGCCAGTCTGGGAGAACCGCCCGCATGGTGTCAAAGTATCGTCCGGGCTGTCCCATCATCGGCTGCAGCATGACGGAGAAGGTAGCTCGCCAGCTGAATCTTTCCTGGGGGGTGACACCCATCGTCCTGGAGCGGAAGGACAATGCGGAGGATCTGTTCGAGCATGCGGTGGAGGAAGCGGAAAAAGCGGGACTTGTGTCCATGGGAGATATCACTGTCATCACAGCCGGAATCCCTCTCGGCGTGTCCGGAACTACCAACATGATCAAGGTTCATGTGGCGGGCCATATTCTGATGACGGGAAAGGGAATCAATCAGAAGAAGGTCTCCGCCAACCTCTGCGTCTGTGAGAATGCGGAGGAGCTGAAGAAGAATTTCAAGGCGGGGGATATCATTGTGGCAAAAGAGACCAACAATGACATGGTAGAGCAGATGCGGGAGGCTTCCGGTCTCATTGTGGAGCAGGACGGCATGAATTCCCATGCGGCAATCGTAGGCTTGAGCCTCGATATCCCGGTGATACTGGGTGCAAAAAATGCCACCAGCGTGCTGAAAAGCGGAGCCTATGTGAATCTGGACGGACAGAGGGGCGTGATCAGCTGTAATCAGGAGTGAGCGTAAGCGGACATGAGAAGCAGAAAAGTATGCTCTGAAAGCAACAGAAGATAGACGCGATAAGTGTAAGAGGAGTGATGGGATTGCAGGAGAAAAAGAACGAGAAGTTATTCTTATATGGGAAGTGGATTCTTTGTGCGGGGTTTTTCCTGGCTGCACTGCTGTTGTGCAGCCGGATATCCTATTCTGACGGGGACGATGCGTATTTTTACAGTATGGCTCACAGCATGCCTTTTCTGGAATACCTGAAAATGCGCTATATCGGCTGGGAGGGCAGAATGACCTCGGAGGCTATGACCTACATTGCCTTCTATTTTGGTAAAACCTTCTGGATGTTTGCCAATGCGGCGGTCTTCACACTGCTTCCGGCCGGATTGCTCTGTATCTTAAAGAAAATGTCTGGCGGGCTGACCCGGCGAAAAGAGTTTTTCCTTACGCTTGCGATGATGCTGGCAACGCTGAGCCTTGGAATTGAAGTAATCGGATATGGAGCCTTCTGGATCACCGGCTCCACCTTCTATCTCTGGTCCATTGTGGCCGGAATCTGGGCGGCAGTGCCTTTTCTGGAGCTGGTGCATGAGAGCCCGAACGAAAATGGTGAAAGAATAGGCGAGGGGCTGACGGGAGGAAAAACCGTAGAAGAAAAACCATGGCGGCTTTTCTTCTACGCCCTTCCCTGCGGTTTCATTGCAGCCATGGGGCAGGAGCAGATCGCGGCGGTGGTCATCGCCTTCGGCTTCCTCGCTGTGTGCTATGATTTTTATCGCAGAAGGAAAATATCCTGGCTGCATCTGACAGAGGTGGTCATGATGATCGTGAGTCTGGCACTACTGTTCGTATCCCCGGGAACGGATGCCAGAAGCCAGTCGGAGATCGAGACCTGGATGCCCCAGTACGGCACCATGTCCCTTGGAAATCACATTTTCATTACCCTGCAGTGGATGCTGGCCAGCTTCGCCAATGAGGGGAAAATGTTGTTTGTGCTGATCTGGCTGTTGTCCTTAGTTGTGATGTTGCTGAGGAGAAGAAGTCAGGGATCACAGGCAAAGATAACAGAGTCCGGGAGGAAAGTGGGGGATGTAGCATCGGAAAGTGGGAAGAACCCAAGAAAATCCGGGATAGCGCCCTGGATATGTTTGGGTAGCGCATTTGTCATAGCAGCTTTGCTCCCCTATGCAGGAATCACGATATTTTCAGATATGGGAACAGGCGTCACCGATATAACCGTGTGCGTCACAGAGGTTGCCACGCCGTCCACTGTAAGTATTCAGAATTGGCTTGCCATGGCTTGGTGGCTGGCAGCGCTTGGCTTTACCATCGTTTTACTGTGGCATATCGAAGAAAAACTGCGTGATAAAGTGGTGGCAGCACTTATGATTCTGGCTGCCTGTGCCACCGAAGCCATCATGTTCTTTTCGCCAACCATGTATGCCTCCGGTGCGAGAGTGTACTTTATGGCGCAAATATTGCTGTGGCTGTTAGTGGGAAGACTATGTACAAAAGTCTTGCATGACAGGAAAGAACTGCCCATTGTAGTTTTAATCGCCGCAGCGGGGATCCTGAATGTGGTAAATGGGGTGACTGTGGTGCTGTCATATCTGGGATAGCTGAATTGATACAATTTTATAT
>CABQGZ010000312.1 GCA_902463835.1 uncultured Lachnospiraceae bacterium | reverse complement strand
AAGGAGAGGATGACGGTGAGTAAGAAGAATCGAGTACCGGAAGCAAAGAGTACCATACTGGCCCGCTGCATCCTCCGAATCTTTCTGATATTCTGGAGTGTTGTAGTGGCATTCCCGGTGATCTGGGTGTTCTACACCTCCCTGAAGACGAACAAGGAGTTCTTCGCATCTCCCTGGAGTCTTCCGAAGGAGCCGCAGTGGATCAATTTTATAAATGCCTGGAACAAGGCGAATTTTGGTGAATATTTTTTAAATAGTATCATGACGGTTATCCTGACACTTCTCATCACCCTGTTGGTGGTAGGAGCCAATGCATATGTGATCGCGAAGTTCGGGAACCGTCTGGTGCATTCACTGGAACTGTTCTATATGGTGATGATGATGGTGCCGGGCGTGCTTGTTCTGGTTCCTCTGTACTATATCGCAGATTCGCTGTACATGACAGATTCCCTGATCTGGCTGTCTGTCATCTACGCGATCCAGGGAATGCCCTTTTATGTATTTATGCTGGCAGGCTTCATCCGGGGGATACATAATTCCCTGATCGAAGCAGCGACCATCGATGGAGCATCGCAGTTTGCGATCTTCTTCAAGATTATCATGCCGCTCATCAAGCCGTCCCTGTTCGTTGTGTCGATCCTGAATGTGATGGGAACCTGGAATGAATATGTGACAGCGCTCACTTTCATTCATGAGCAGACAAAATACACCATCGCCATAGGTCTTTCCTACCTGACCAACTCAGGAACCTATGATGTGGATTACGGAAGAACCTTCGCGGGACTGGTGATCGCCATGATTCCGATCCTGATCCTGTACGCAGCGTTTCAGAAGCAGATCCAGAACGGCATTTCTTCCGGGGAAGGCGTAAAAGGGTGATGAGGAGACAGAAACTTGAAATCCTTCCGGTGGATGCCGGATATAAGATAAAAGGTAATTTTCACACTACTTTATGGAGGAGAAAAAGATGAGAAAAGGAAGAATGAGCGTCAAGAGAGTTTTGGCAGCGATCCTGTGTCTGGTCGTTATATGCACAGGATTACCTATTATCTCTTATGGACGCGAACAGGATCAGATCTTCGAAAGCTTTCAATCCTGGACATTTGAGAGCAGCGGAAAAGACACCTTCGCCATGGCGGAAGGTGTAAGTGGTAATGCTGCGCAGATAGTGAAGGCTGGGAAAGAAGTATCTACACTCACCTCTGACGCGGTGATGGTGACAGCCGGAAAGAAATACAAGGCCGGTGTATCCGTAAAATCACCGGACGGAAAGGCCAGCCTGTTTGTTCTGGCATATGAGGATGCAGAAGGAAAGAAGCAGGTCGGTGAGGAGACTGTGATCGGATCTGTTGAGAATGCGGCTGATTTCACAGAGATTTCCGGTGATTATACCGTTCCCGGAAAAGCAGGGTTTGTGAAGCTTGTGATCACCTTCGGAGATGGAAAGTCTTCCGATGGCGAAGTTTATGTGGCAGATGATGCATATCTGTATGCTTACAGTTCTGCGGCAGAATTGTCAGACGGATATCAGACAGATGGTGCATGGTTCCGCAATGGCTGGAGTAATGGCGGCAGCACTACTCGTTATGCGAATACGGTAGATGCCGGATATCTGGAAGATGGAGCACTGTATTTTCACAACACATCTACAGAGGGCGATATGCCGGTCTGCATCTCCGTTAGCGGCGTAACGGCAGGTACCTACACATTGTCGTTTTATCTGAAAGGAAAGACGGCAGTGCCTGGTGAGCTGAGATTCCTGGAGGGTGGACATGACAGTGATCTTGTTCAGCTCACGGAAGTAAGCGATTATGCAGACTGGACGAAGGTGGAAAAGGATTTTACTGTCCACGGTGATGGCGGAAGCTCTGTTTTCTATCTGTATTTCGGACAGTATAACTGGGCGGCAGATCTCTATGTGGATAATGTGACACTGATCAATAAGGAGACCGGGGTTGACCTTCTGGCAGGAGCAGGCAGCTTCTATAACCCGGACGGCGTCAAGCTTACCACGCAGAATCTGGTGGTAAATGCCGGTTTTGAAGATGTGATATATAATTACCTTCCGATCAGCAAGTTTAATGGTACATTGGAAGGCGCAGAGCTGATCCGGCATGAGATGGACTGGACTTTGATCGATAATGCAACCGGAGATACATTATCTCTCGTTTCCGCTGATGCGTCCCACGGAAAGGCTGCGATGGTCACGAAGGGTGACTCTGCACAGGCGGGCCAGGGATGGGTCACTTTCTCAAGCCCTATGCTGGACATACAGCCGGGAGGCAGCTACTGCGTTTCCTTTGACGCAAAGGGAGAGGGAACGAGTCCGTACTTCGTTATCAGCGGATACTGGTTTAATGCAAATGGAAATGTTGTCGGTGATTTCAAGACGACGGAAGGCGCTCTTTCAACGGATTGGAGCAGAAAGACAGGATCTATTACGGCACCGGCAGAAGCTTCCAAGGCACAGGTTCGTATCGTGTGCTGGGGAGCAGCCGGAGATAAGCTGTATTTTGATAACATTGCAGTGAACCCATGGAAGACGGAAACCTATTGGGCACAGGATAGCTGGAATTATGGCGGTTTCTACGCAAATCCGAACGAATCCGGTGTCAGCCAGATAAGTCTCGGGGAGGATGGGTATCTGAATCCGGGAAGTCTTCATATGGTTCAGAATTATGCACAGTGTGCCGGTACGGGGAAATCAATCTCTATCGGTCAACTGGTGAAAAGCTGGGAGAGTAAGACCTACATATTCTCAGCCTGGATCAAGGGCAATACACAGAATGCGGGTGACCCGGCCTGGATCGAGTTGCCGTGGGGACTGGGAACCTGGACGGATACCGGAAACGCGTATCGTAAGCTGGAAGTGAATTCAGATAATTGGACCAAGGTGGAGTATGAGTTTACTGTGACAACACCGCAATGGGCTCCGATCCATATCTATTCCAGTCAATATACAGGTGCAGACTATTATATCGATAATATCAGCATTTATGCGAAGGATAATGCAGCAAAGACGAATCTTCTGTCGGACGCTGATTTCTGCAAGGTGCTGGATGAAGCAGATACCTCAGTGGATCTTATCACCAATGGCGGCTTTGAAGGCCTGGAGACATTTGTACTGCCGGGATGGAATGTAACCGGAAATGTATCTTATTCCGATGAGAAAAAGGCAGTTGTGCTTGAAGCCGGGGCATTTATCACTTCTCTTCGCTATGATGTAAAGGGAAAGGATATCTACCAGTACAGCCTTTCCGGCAGAAAGGGAAGTCTGACGTTCTCATTTGATGATGGGACACCCTATACGGTGGAGGCAGACAAAGGCTATGTGGAAGTGCCGGCAGGTGCGTCCTATATGCGGGTCGTGTATAAAGCAGATGACACACAGGCAGAACTCTATGGCATTACACTGACAGAATATGAGGATTACACAAACTTTAATTTTGAAGTTCCCAAGTTTGGCGGCGCACAGCCCTATCACTGGAACGGATATCATGTGACGGAACCGCAAAGCGGCGCTGACTATAAGATGAGCTGGGTATCCGACGGCGGCATCAACGGAAGCGGAGCCATGAAGGTTACTGCCCAGCGGAACAATGAGAATTCCTACGTGGTGTACAGTGTTCGTACCAAGGTAGAACCATCCATGGTGTATAATTTAAGCTTCTGGGGAAATTATCAGGGCAAGGACATTACCGTATCGCCGTTGATCCGTATGTACAAGGAGGATGGCTCTGAGACGACGCAGGCCTCCAGCTATAACTGGTGCAATGACACCTTATCTAAGGATAACAGTGGCAAGTGGAAGACACATTCTGCGAACTTCACTACCAGTGCAGATGCAGCTTATGTTGAAGTGCGGTGGGAGATCGCAGGACACACGGTAGGCGATACTGTGCTGTTCGATGAGGTTGTCATCTCAAAAGTAGGCACAATGGATGATCCGAACTTGGATTTTGAGGCCGGAACACCGGAATCCGGTGTGCTGAACTGGACCGGATATCATACATATGATCTGGCAGCCACGGATTACCAGCTTCTGTTGGCGGAAGGCGAAGGCGTGGGTGGCAGTAATGCCATGAAGGTCGTAACGGTTAAAAACAATAAGGGTTCCTACGTTGTTTACAGCATCCGGCTGGCAACAGAGCCTTCCATGGTATACAATCTGAGCTTTGACGGAAAATATCAGGGCAGAAATATCACGGTATCACCGCTTATCCGCATGTATAAGGAAGACGGGGCCGAGACGACGCTGGCATCCAGCTATAACTGGTGCAATGATCCATTGAGCCAGGATAGCAGCAATACATGGAAGCGGCATTCCGCGAATTTTACCACCAGCGCAGATGCAGCGTATATTGAAGTGCGCTTCGAAGTGGCCGGAACGAGGGCGGGAAGTACCGCGTGGTTTGATAATGTTTTGATCAAGAAGTTGGGTTCCAGTGACGATCTGAATCTGGACTTTGAGATCGGGGCAGATGAGTCCGGTGTATTTGGCTGGAACGGTTATCATGTAGCTGACTTGACAGCGAATGATTATGAAATGAGCATTGCAAGGGGCCAGGGTGTGGGCGGAAGCAATGCCATGCAGATTCTTACTGTAAAAGAAAATAAGGGTTCCTTTGTCGTCTACAGCGGACGCATGAAGGCAGATGCTTCCAGCGTGTACAGTCTGACATTCCAGGGAAACTATACGGGAACAGACTTAAAGTGCAGCCCGCTGATACGTCAGTACAAGGCAGATGGAAGCGAGACAACCAGTGCTTCCAGCTATATATGGCTGAATAGTGCCAACAGTACAGATAACAGTGGTACATGGAAGACTTATACCGTCAATTTCTCCACCAGTGAGGATGCGGCTTATATTGAAGTGCGTTTTGAAGTGGCCGGACCGCATGTGGGAACGAAGTTCCTGTTCGATGATATTGCTGTCACAAAGCTTGGAGATGCAAAGAATGCTAACTGGGATTTTGAAACCGGAGAAAACGGGAAAGCAGTATTTAAC
>CABQGZ010000311.1 GCA_902463835.1 uncultured Lachnospiraceae bacterium | reverse complement strand
CGCTTCCTCCGGCCGAATCGGACAATGCTGCCACTGTTTCGATCCGATCGAATCTCAAAAGTACCGCTGTTCTCATGGATGATGTCATCCTTCACCCGTACCTTCATGGAAAGAGGTTCCTCACTCCGCAAAAGCTCTCCCAGTGCCCGCAAATTCAGAATTCGCATCATATAATCCATTTTTGAGATTGTAATCCCTCCGAAATATTGCTCCGCTATCCCAACAAAATTTTCCCGGTACTCCTGTTCCACAAGGATCTCCTGAAGCTCCGCCTTTCCGTCGTCCTCACCGTAAGAAAAAATCCCCGCCAGAACTCCCGCCCGCTTCATCAGCACCAGTCCGCCGCCCTGACATCCCATCTCTTTTTCCATTCGTTCATAGTAAGACGCTGTCCGTTCCGGATACAGATCGTACTCTTTTGCCAACAATCGATTTGCAAATTCTGCCATGTCAGGGTAGTCTATGGGCATGGCCTTTTGAAAATAGAAACCTTCCATTCGTTCTCCCGGCTCTTCCCCGGGATCGCTGTCCCTCTGCCCCTCTGCTCCTTCACTCAGCTCTGCCGCCCGGATATCCTGGGGATCCCTGAGCTGCCTTTCTTTGAAGCTTCGTTCTCCTGTCTGCCTCTTCTCCTGAATTGCCGGCTTTTCTAATTGCTTCTCATATGCAGTATATATCTCACCGGGCACAAATACAAACCCGCTGGAACGATAGACCTCCGGATTGGCCGGAATCAAAAAGGTGAAGGGCTGATGCTCCTTCGCCATATCCAAAAGGGCTTGCTTCATAACCATTGCCATCTTTCCCTGCCTGCGCACGGAAGCGTCAGTGGCAACGGCTACGATATAATTCGCCAGGACAGGCTCGCCGTAAAAGTGAAACTGGTAGGGGTTCAGATGAAGCATGACCTCAAGCAGCTTTGCTTCCTCCATCACCAATATCTTGTTATCCTTGATTCTTTCTCTATAATAGTAATCCACAAATTCCCCGGAGTCCTCCGGAAAATTCGTTTCATACATGGCTCGTGTCCGCTTCTTTTCCTTCTGTGACAGATATCTTATCATGTTTCCCCTGCTCCTATCATCCTTGGCATCCGCAATTCATCTCCATGCGCTTCTTTCATCTGTTATGAGCTTCGCACCCCCCACATCCCGGACAGATATGTTCCTCACTGTCTGCCGCGACAAAACTTCCCTCATACAGACTTGTCAGCGCGCAGATGGCCTGGCTGGCAATGCCCTGCTCCGTTCCGGTAAAGCCCAGCCCTTCCTCGGTGGTCGCCTTCACATTCACCTGCCGCTTCTCTATCCCAAGCACATCTGCAATATTCTGCTCCATCTCCTCGATATAGGGGCGAAGCTTCGGCTTCTGGGCAATCACAGTAGCATCGATATTTTCAATCACATAGCCCTCCTGTACCAGCAATTCTCCCACATACGCCAGCAGCTTCATACTGGAGATTCCTTTATACTGAGAATCAGTGTCCGGAAAATGCTTTCCGATATCTCCAAGGGCAGCAGCACCCAGCAAAGCGTCCATGATGGCATGTACCAGCACATCCGCATCTGAGTGTCCCAGCAATCCAAGCGTGTGGGGAATCGTCACCCCTCCCAAGATGAGCGCTCTCCCCTCCACCAGCTTATGAACATCATATCCCATTCCTACACGCATATTCTTCTCTCCTGTCCTTTCCCCATCCATTCCTATCGTTTCCTGCCGGACTGTGCCAGCTGTTTCTGCAAATTATCTTTTCTTATTTCATAGGAAGAACTTTCCTATAGAATAGGAAAAGGGGCTGCTCAACAACCCCTTTCTAGCTTTCCCATTCTACATCAAAAGTAACCCTTACTTTCCTTCGTATGTAATAATGCTGTCTACATCGTAACCTCTAAGCTTCTCTCTGCCCTTCAGACCGGCCAGCTCCATCACGAAACAAATCTTCACCACTTCACCGCCCAGCTGCTCGATCAGGCCTGTGATGGCTTCAATGGTTCCTCCGGTGGCAATCAGGTCGTCCACAATGACTACCTTCTGTCCCGGCTTAATGGAATCCTTGTGCATTTCAATCACGGCGCTGCCATATTCCAGCTCATACTCTGCTTCCACCGTCTCGCAGGGCAGCTTGCCCTTCTTGCGCACCGGTACAAAGCTCTTGTGCGCTGCATAAGCCACCGGCACACCGAAGATAAACCCTCGCGATTCCGGTCCCACCACTACGTCGTAATCAATCTCTTTCAGCATATCTAAAATTCCGTCGATCGCCAGTGCAAGTCCGTCCGCATCCTGCAGAATGCTGGTCACATCCCGAAAGACAATGCCCGGCTCCGGAAAGTCTGGTATACTTCTAACA
Organism: uncultured Lachnospiraceae bacterium; assembly: GCA_902463835.1. Classification (GTDB taxonomy): domain Bacteria; phylum Bacillota; class Clostridia; order Lachnospirales; family Lachnospiraceae; genus 14-2. The sequence continues at coordinate 2,674 of CABQGZ010000311.1, read as the reverse complement.
TAATCCTCTAATTTCTTCATGGTTCCCTCCAAATGATTCACAGGTTTCTATCCACAGAACATTATAGACACTTTTTTGCAATTCGTCAACTATTTACTTTCCGGTTGAAAGATCACATTTTTATATTTTACAAGAATCTTAAGCAGAATACCGCCCATGACCACGCAGGTGATGATCTCTCCGATTCCCACGGTCACAGCGTTGAAAGGAATCGACCAGTCCACGCCCTTGTATTCTGTTACAAATCCATAGCCGTACCGCAGCACAAAGGGCACGATCACCATATTGGCAAGCACCGGCGGCCAGGTACATAGAAATCTGTGCTTTCGAAGCAGATAAGTTCCCACTGCGCCGATCAGCGTTGCAATGCTTCCAAACACCACATCCACCAGAATGCTTCCGGTCAAAAGGTTCGCCAAAAAACAGCCAAGCCACAGTCCCGGGATTGCCGCAGGCATAAATACCGGCAAAATGCACATCGCTTCGGAAATACGTACCTGAACGGTACCGGACGCAAGCCCTGCCAGTGCGCTGACATAGGTCAGGGCTACATAGATGGCTGCAACCATGGCAGCCTGCACTACAAATAATACGTTTTTGTTTCTCATGTTTCAATTCTCCTTTAGTTTTGTTTATCGTCAGGAAGGTCCCGAACTGACGCCCTGGTTTTGATTCCTGTGTGGAGGGTCCATGACACACATGCGCGCACAGGGGATGTCCCCTGTGCACTGTATTACATTATAATGCATTTGTCTGAAATTTACAACAATAACTTTTTCCAAACGACGTGCAGTTTCTCGCCTAAGCATCTTTGAACATGCCCTACTCACCGCTCTCACTGCGCATCCCTTTTCTGTACAGGGATGGATAATGCTCCTGATTGATATGCCGGTCAAAGATATGACTGGCATACAGCAGCCACAGCATGGTCACTGGAACGATATAGAAAATCGCCAACACTATCAATCCGAAATACTTGACCAGCGCCAGGCCGGCAAAATGAATCATCAGATAAAACGGCAGCGCTGTCACCAGCAGCAATACCAGTGTAATCAGGAAGGTTTTGATATAATATGCCATCGCGTTTCGCACGCTGGCTCCAAAGCCCAGCTGATAATATACCGTCTGCAGCAACACCCATACCCCGATTGGGACAAGGATCACCGCCCAAAATCCCTGCAAAAAATCCACCGCCACGGAGGGCGTAAGACACTTCAGAAGTGCCTCTGGCAAAACGATCAACAGGATCACCTGCAGAAATCTGCCGTAGTTTTGCTTCATTCCTTTTTTAAAGGTTGTCATTAAAAAAAATGGGTCCCCGCCACAAAAGCTGACGAACTATCTGCACCAGTCCGGAAAACAAAAAGAAAAACACAGCCATCGCTGCTGCCTCGAACATGCCAAACAACACATTCGAGACAGCGTAAATCGCTGCTATATCTTCCGGCGATGGATTCTCCAGGGATCGATACACGCCAAGTACATATCCGTCTTTCATGATCTGCACCATCAGCATCGGAATAAGGAACAACAGACAGTACAAGCCCAGACGCAAAATCACAAAAAAGTGATCATGATAGCAACTGACAAACACCTCTTTGCGGTTTCCGGGCAGATCAGCTTCCGTAAAATCCTTCCTGGCATATTGATCTTTTCTCGTCTTTCTCATTTTTACCCCCTGTCAAAAATCATTTCATCACCGTATCATTTTACTTCCTTCAGATTCCAGCAGTTACACAAAGATCTCCGTCACCTCCCAGCCCGTAAATTTTCTGCAATATTAAACTCACATTAATTATACCATTATTTTGCTGTAACACAATATTTGGCAGTCCTCCAATATTTGACATTTCATGGAGGATTTTACGTCATTTTTTGAATTAGAAAAGAGAGACCTCGAGGCCGACAATCACAATTTCTTTGCCGTTTTCCTCAAAATCTCTCTTTTTCATCAATTAACCTGGAATCAAAAAGGAGTCCGCTCCTTCTCTATTTCAACTATCCCTATTTTCCCTTTAACCTCTGGATTTCCTCCCGCAGGCGAATGATTTCTTCTTCTGCTTCCTCCGCTCGCTTACGCTCGCGTTCTGTATTCACGCGCTCCTCTTCGCGTCCTTCTTCCTGTCCTGTTTCACGTCCCTGGGCATATAGTGTCTTCATATGCTTTTTCTCATTATATTCCGTCAAGATCATATGCTGCACCTCCGACTTTTCTTTCAATAATATATCTTTCAAAATATCACGCTCAATACAACTGTCTATGGCTTTCTGCAAGGCTTCCTGCAGCGGCAGACCTTTTCCTATATTATCATCTATCTCTCCCTTGAATTCTGAATACTCCCAGAGCCTTTTGCATTTCTCCATGATATCCTGATTATGTCCGCGGTTGATGTTCAGCATCTCACACCTGCACTCCAGGCAGCCGCTTCCATGGCCATCATGAAATGAATCTGACAGATACAGAACCTCTCGGTCGTCCATTTTTCTGGAGCCATTATAAAATACCACATATTCCGGAGTTGGGAGTTCAATCCGCTTTTCCCCATACAGGTCTTCCCCCCGGGCAGATATCATTCCTTCATACTCCTGTGCCAGATAAATAAGCCCGCGCAGAGGCATGTTCGGATTGAATGTTGACTGATGCTCGTACAGGTTCAGTCTCCAGCTGATGATA
>CABQGZ010000310.1 GCA_902463835.1 uncultured Lachnospiraceae bacterium | reverse complement strand
CTGAAGGACAAGCTGGGATTTCTCCATAAGACGACGGATCAGGTGATAGAGATAGATGCCCTGCGCAAGGCGGCACAGGGGAATGGAGAACAACAGACGGAGGAATGGGTTCGGTTAGACAAGAGCATAGAACAGAATGTAGATGAGATAATGAATTTCCGGAATAAGGAAGGGACGGGCTTCTCTTACATTGGCATATATATGGAGAACGGATACCGAAGAGAGCGATTGCAGAATGCCAGATTCCCTTTCGAAAATTATGAGGAGTGCATGGCGTATTTTGTCGGGCAGGGGGCAGATTTTTCGGATTCCGGTTATGATAAGCCACAGTGGCAGCTGTGCAGCATTCGTGAAAATGGAGTAAAGATTCCGGTATATCTGCGCTTCCTATACGAGCCTGTCACACTGAAAAAGATTGGTATCGTGGTGTTTGGATTGCGAAATGAGGTGCTGCGTGATGTATATACCGGGTATGCGCCGGAAGGGTATATTCTGATGGATGAGGGCAAAGTCATTGCTGCCCGGACGAATATGTCTGTGGGGACGGAAAGCGAAGAAACCAAGTCCATCCTTGCGGAGGTTGTCAGCGGAAAAGGCGCAAGCGGAAGCTGCACCTATTACGATACACAGGGAGAAGAGAAAACAGTATTTTATTACCGGCTTTTGAGTATGCGAAGCTATCTGATCGTGCCATTTGAATTGGAGGAAGCTGAGTGGGGAAAAGAGATGGAGGGGTACATTGTGTCTGTGGTGCTGGTGAGCATGGGCCTGCTTGTGCTTGCAATCAGTCTGTCTCTTGTGCTTTCCAGAGGTTTGACAAAGTCGGTGTCTTCTTTGACCCAATTTCTGAAGGCAGTGGAGCAGGGAGCGGAAGAGCTGCGCTACGGCAAAAAGAGCAATGATGAGATCGGAAAACTGGGGCAGAAGATCAATGAGATGCTTGACGAACTGAAACGGCTGAATATAAGCAGAACAGAAGGAATGCGTGCAAATCAGTTGATGGAGCTGCAGCTGATGCAGCAGCAGATCAATCCCCATTTGCTATATAATACGCTGGATTCGGTGCTGTGGGGCATACAGCAGCATAATTATGAGAATGCTGCCGAGGTTCTGCAGGCGCTGAGTGAGTTTTTTAAATTGTCCCTGTCGCGAGGACAGATGGAGATCCCCCTTTCAAATGAGATCAGAATGGTGGAAAATTATATGCAGATTCAGAATAAGGCCAGGCAGAAGGAATTTCAGTTTGTGTGTGATATTCCAAAGGAGCTATGGGAGCACCCGATCATCAAGCTGACCCTGCAGCCATTGGTGGAGAATTGTGTTGTACATGGCTTTTCCGGATACCGTGATGATGGGATTGTGTCCGTGGGTGCCAGACGCTGTCAGAACCGTATCCTGATCACAGTGGAGGACAATGGGATCGGTGTAGAGGAGGATGAGTTGGATAAAATCAGTGCTGCTCTGTGCCAGACTACATGTCCCAGAGAGCAAAGTCATTTTGGATTGTACAATATCAATCGCCGAATTGTACAGCGATATGGCGAGGAATATGGTCTGCGAATAGAAAGTGAGATCAGCGAGTATACGAGAATCTTAATCTCATTGCCCTTGGATTTGATAGAATAGCATATGTCACAATACCAAAATGTTAGCAAATGCCCCGAGATATTATCTGAAGTGCCCAAAATACTTGATATAGTAGAGAAGTCTTTGTATAATCTCAATAAGTTCAGCTGAAGCTTAAGAGAAAAGAAAACAAGGAGGAAAATGTAATGAAGAAACTTATGGTAATGTTGTTGTCGCTTGCCCTGATCATGGGAGCGTTGGCGGGCTGCGGCAAGAAGGATCCGGCAGGGACAAAGGATAATGGGAAGGGTGACGGTGCGAAGATTGAGGATGGCACAGGGGATGCAAAGAGTGAGACGCCGCTGAGGCTGCAGTGGCATCAGGGCATAGGAATTGATACGCTGTTCGAATCTCCGGCGAAGGATCTTCAGTCTCTGTATCCGTACATGATATTTGATTCACTGATGATGTGGGATGCCTCAAACACAGAGCTGGTGCCAAGCATTGCTGCGAAATGGACAAACAATGAGGACTATACAGAATTTACAGTGACGATACGTGACGGTGTTAAGTGGCACGATGGAGAAGCCATGGATGTGAATGACGTTGCTTTCTCTGTTAATTACTATGTGGCAAACCCCAATTCAAGCTATGCGCATTTTTATCAGTATGTTGAGGGTTATGAGGCATTGCGAAATGGCGAGGCGGACAGCCTGTTCGGCATGAGTGTGGATGGGAATGTAATTACATTTAAGCTGTCACAGGCACAGGCATTGTTCTTAAATAATCTTTCCGGCACTTACATTTTACCGGAGCATTTACTGGGAGATATGGAATGGGCGGATATAGACAGCAGTGATTACTGGACTAAACCCATCGGTACGGGAGCATTTAAGATTGACAAGGTCAAATTCCCGGATTATTTCACCGCGGTTAGAAATGAAGAATATTGGGGAGAACCCGCCGGTATCAAAAATGTAGAGTTTGTCAGCTACCAGGCAGGCGGAAATGATGCAGCCGTAGCTGCAACTATCAATGGCGAAATTGATTTTGCAACGCCGAAGCTGGTTACAGATAAGACAGTAGCTGACAACATGACGGGTCAGAATGGAGATTTGAAGACGCTGATCATGAACGACTATTACATTCGCTGCTTTACATTCAACCTTGGAAAACGAGCGGATGGCAATGAGAAGAAGGATCTGCAGAAGAAGGAAGTGCGTCAGGCCTTTGACCTTCTGATTGATCAGGAGACGATTGCATCCTTCTTTGGAGGGCAGGCAACGGCTTCTGCCACTTTGATCAACCCGGTTGGCACAGAATACAATACCGATATTCCATATGTATCCAAAGATGTGAAGGCGGCAAAGAAATTGCTGGATGAGGCAGGATTTGATTATTCTTCGACCATTGATATTGCTTACTACTATGATGACCAGACCACACATGATATCATGTCGCTGATCGTGCAGGATTTTGCGGAAGCGGGCGTAAAGGTGAATACGATTCTGTTGAGCGGTGATCTGTCAACGCTGATCTACACGGATTGCAACTATGATCTCATATATCTTGCTGGAGGAAGCGCTGCCATCGATCAGGCGAATTATTACTCCAAGTGCACCAGCTGGACCAGCTACACTATGATGGGACAGGTGGAAGAACGTACGGCATTGTTTGATGAGCTGATGAATGCCTATAATGGAACCGCAGATGAAGAGGAACGAAAGGAACTTGCATGGGAGCTGCAGGCACGGAATTATGAATATGCGTATCTGCTTCCGGCATACATTCTGAACAACTGTGTCGTTTATAACACTGCCAGTGTGGAGATTCCGGAGGAAGCGTTTGAGGTTTCAGGCGGTACATATTACAGATGGCAGGATTGGAAGATGTTAAAGTAATGCCAATGTGGGCTGCGGCAGCTATGCAGCAGCCCCGTTTTTTGCAACAGGAAGAAAGAGGTTTATCATGATTAAATATACATTGCGGAAATTTTTGGGGTTGATTCCCAAGCTGCTTGTCATTTCGCTTGTACTTTTCTTTGCGCTGGAACTTTTGCCCGGTGATGCGCTTACCAGGACGATGCCCCCGGATCAATACCATCAGCTGACCGAGGTGCAAAAGAACGATCTTCGAGAAGCTTTAGGGCTGAATGACCCGGCTTTCGTGCGGTATTTTCGATGGCTGGGAGATCTTGTGCGCGGTGATTTTGGGTATTCGTCTTCCACAGGTCAGAACATTGGGAGCATGCTTGCCGGGCGGCTGCCCTATACGATTGAGCTGGCCTTCTATGGTCTTCTTTTAGCCACTGTTCTGGGCTTGCTTTTGGGTTTTCTGTCGGCAGTCATGAAGAATACCATTGTGGATTATTTCTGTACAACCATCAGCGTATTGGGTATTTCACTGCCTGAATTTTTTTTCGGTATCATCTGGCTGGTATTGTTCGCACTGACGCTCAAATGGTTTCCTGCCGGAGGCCGCATGCCTGTGGGGGACGACAGCTTTTTTGCACGGATTCCTTATATGGTATTGCCGGTTATAACCATGGCGGTGAGTCTTACAGCTGCGCTGGTGCGCTACACCAAGAGCTCTATGCTTGACGTTCTGGGAAAGGATTATATTAAGACTGCGCGCAGCAAAGGAATGAATGAAGTAACGGTAAATTTTAAGCACGCATTTCGAAATTCACTGATTCCCACAATGACACTGATCGTGATGCGTATCCCCATGCTGGTAGGCGGCTCTGTGGTGATAGAAACAGTCTTTAACTATGCAGGTGTCGGCAATATGGCAATGGAGGCATTGACGGCGGGGGATATCCCTGTGGTTATGATCACTACAATGACAACTGCGGTATTGGTTTTGATTTCCAGTACCATGGTGGATATTGTCACGGCCATGCTGGATCCGCGCGTTCGTCTTGAGTAAGGAGGAGGTTCAGATGAAAGGGAAAAAACAAGCAAAATCTTCTCTTGCAAAGAGGAATGTACAGAAATTTATGAAAAATCGAATGGCGATTGTGGGATTTATCGGCCTGAGTGTTATTGTGATTGCCTGCATTTTTGCGTCTTTGCTGACATCCTATGACCCTACGCTGATCGATCCGGCCATACGGGATATGAGTCCCTGCTGGGAGCATCCTCTGGGGACGGATCGTCTGGGACGCGATATCCTTGCACGGATCCTCTACGGCGGAAGATGGTCTATTATGATCGGCGTGACAGCAGCTCTGGGCGCCAATGCGCTGGGAGCTGCATTGGGATGTATCGCAGGCTTTTACGGAGGTAAGGTGGACAAGGCGCTGGTTGCGATCCAGGAATTTTTCTCCATATTTCCAAGCACGCTGCTGATCATGCTGTGTGTGGGATTTATGGGAAAGAGCGTCCGAAATCTGTTGCTGATTTTTATTATAACAGGCTGGCCGGGTGTGATGCGTATTGTCCGCAGCCGAATTCTTT
>CABQGZ010000309.1 GCA_902463835.1 uncultured Lachnospiraceae bacterium | reverse complement strand
CATCCTCGATACATTTTACGCTGCCGTCGGCGAACTTCTCATAATGTAAATTATCCTCACCGACAAAGATAATAGTATCGTTTTTAATATCCTTGGCTTTGAGTTTGCCCTCTTTTACCATCTGCTGCTTCTGCTGGCGTATACGCTCCAGCAGAACAGATGCCGGTTCATCGTTAGGGTCCTGCGGAACCAGCTTGCCGCGGATGGCAAGGTCAAGCACCTTTTGCCGTAATGCTTTCGTATCCATTACTCATCTACCTCGCCGATCAGTTCTTCCAGAGCAGCCACAGCTTTGGCGATGTTGGCGGACTTTTCCTTGATCTGATTCAGCAGTTCAGAGAGGGTGTAATCCTCGGTTCCGCTGTCAGACTTTATCCAAGTTATATCCAGGCTGGTCTTGTCGCGGGCCAGGATCTCCTCATAGGTAAACTTGCGCCATCTGCCGTTGGGATTCTCTGCACTGTAGGTTTCGCTGCGGACGGACAGGTCGCCGTCCTTATAGCACTCGACAAACTCGTCAAAATGGTTTTCTTTCAGCGGGTTAGTTTTGCCGAAGGAGGGCATATCGGAGCGCAGGTCATAGAACCAAACCTCACGGGTGTTACCTTTGTCCTCACGGCCACGGGTGAAAAACAGCACATTGGTTTTGACGCCCTGAGCATAGAAAATGCCGGTGGGCAGACGAAGAATGGTATGCAGGTTGCACTTCTCCATCAGGTCGCGGCGGATACGCTCACCATCACCGTCAGCGAACAGGACATTGTCCGGCAAAACAACTGCCGCACGAGCCTTGCCCGTCTTATTCAAGCTGCGGTAAATGTGCTGCAGAAAATTCAACTGTTTATTGCTGGTGGGGAATGTGAAGTCATCACGGGTAGCTCGCTCACCGCCTTTCTTTGTTCCAAAAGGCGGATTGGTCAGGACAACATCATACCCCTTCATTCCTTTGCCAAAATTGGACAAGGTATCGCCAAGATAAATGGGGCCGCTAATATCGTGCAGCATGGCATTCATCAGAGCTAAACGGTGAGTATCATGTACCAGCTCACAGCCAGAGAAGGCCTGGGTGCGCTGGAACTCCTGCTGATCCACGGGCAGTTCAAACAAATCATCAGTATGGTCTTTGACATAGCGGTCAGCGGCAATCATGAAACCAAAAGTTCCGCAGGCAGGGTCGTTGCACCGCTCACCGGGCTGTGGAGCGACAAGCCGCGTCATGATATTAATTAGAACGCGGGGCGTGAAATACTGCCCGGCACCGGACTTTTTCTCATTTGCGTTCTTTTCCAAGAGGCCTTCATACAGATTGCCCAGCCCCTCCTCCTTGGCGGTGTACCAGTCAAACTGGTCGATGGTCTGGATGATCTTCTCCAGATTCTTTGGCTCGTCGATGTTGCTCTGAGCACCCTGATAGATTTCCCGGACGCGGCCAGTACAACTCTCGCCCAAATGCTCCAGCAGTTCTTTGTAAAATTTCTTCAGTTCAACGCCCTGTTTGGAAAGGAGCTTGTCCCAACGGTACTGTTCCGGGATAGCCCCTTCAGTGCCGGTTTCCTTGCACATCTTAAGAAACAGCATATAGGTCAGTTCCGTTACATACTGATGATATGTAATACCGTCATCCCGTAATACATTGCAGAGATTCCATAGTTTTGCTACGATTTCCTGATTGTTCACGCTACGCTTCCTCCATCGTCATAGAGATACTCATTGAGCTCCGTCATGATCTCACGAAGCTTCCCACCAAAACGGCGGTCAATAATCGTAAAGCCACCCGCATTCTTAAATGCGCCAACTTCAAAAATTTGTTCATCAAGAACGCTCTCTTCCAACAGAACCTTCTCGATCCGCTTGAGCCATTCTAACTGTGTCTTGTTGAATTCATGGTTCATTCTCAACTTTGCAAATGCGTGCTTTACTCTCTGCTCATGCCCTACAAGCGCAGAACCGAGAGCCTGTTGGCGGATGAATGCGATAATATCAGCTACAATGTCCTGGTTTGTCATTTCGTTCCATGCGGAATTCAACTGCTTTTCTGTAAAGTCATGACGATCAAGTTCCAATTTCAAGCTTTTAAGCGCTTCCCTGGTAAGTTCTGATGGTCTGGTACAAACTGTGCGCAGGGCTGCGATAGCATTCATGTTATTATTGATAAATTCCTTAAATGCTTCCAGATAGTCCTCCGGCTTCTGCCCTTCACCATAACCACGGGTATGGTCAATCACCTCATCGGAGTGATCATCAATAATGCGAGGAGATTTGCTATGGGGCCTGTCCTTGTCCAGCACCGAGAATGCCTCACGATGTCCCAGTAGTTCAGCGGTAGCCTCCTTGATCGTACTGCTGTTAAGGTGTTCTGCAAAGACGCCCAAATCCTTGCCGCCGGTAAGGTGAGCAAACTGCTCCAGTGCCTTTTTACTTACATTTCGGCGCTTGCGCTGCAGCTTGGCAACAATCAGGTCGATCTGATAGGCAAGCTGCTCATCGGTGGCTGCTACCTCCAGCCCCTTCATCAAATCTTCAAAGCTGGTGGAAGGATTGGTGATAACCGGCTTCATGTTGCTGACATCCTGCAAGGATTCGTACACACCCACGGGGTCATAAATCTCGAAATGCGTCTTACCGATGGAGGGGCACAGTCTGGTGGCACGGCCCAACATCTGCTCGAATAAGATACGGGACTTGATCCGGCGCATGAATACCAAAGTGGTAATCTCCGGCACGTCAATGCCTGTGGTCAGAAGGTCAACCGTAACCACGATTTTAGGTAAAGCCTCGTTTTTAAACCTTTTGATAGCTTCAGAAATTTTCTTCTTATTGCCTCCCGCAACGCTGCCGGTGATTTTCATAACGGTATCGTTATCCACACCGCCTTCAGCATAGATTTCTTTCAAAATCTTCACGATAAGGTCAGCATGGTTGTCATCGACAGCATAGATGAGGGTCTTGCCCTGACCATCCGGGTTGAAGTCCCATGCGATTTCTTCGAGGACAGTCCGGTTGAAATTCTCTGTGATGACCTGTCGGTTGAAGCTGTCGATTTCAAACTTCATATCATCTTCCAACTCAGCACTATTGAGGACTTCGCCGGTAACCGGGTCGTAAATAGCAAGCTGTTCGCCCTTCTGATAGTTGATACCCTCAACACGCAGTTTGGTGCGGATATTGTGTGGTGCATCATGATCTACCAGATAACCGTCAATCACGGCTTCACGGTAGGAATAGTTGAAGACAGGCTTTCCGAATATCTCGGTAGTATGCAACGCCGGTGTTGCAGTCAACGCAATTTTCACGGCATCAAAGTACTCGATGACGGTACGGTATTTGCTGATGTAGTCATCCTGGTTACGGTAGAGCATCTCGGATTCGCTCATTTCCTTATCCAGAATATATCCACGGTGTGCTTCGTCAACCACAATTAGATCGTAGTCTGTAACGGAGGGCATGGTATCTCCCTCGGGATAGAGGATACGCTTGACAAGGCTCTGGACCGTTGCGATATGTATTTTTGTTTCTCTGTCGATTTCCTTTTCATCCAGACCCTTGATGTTATAGATGGAATCCAAGGTCATCAATTCTTCGATTTTTACTTCCTTGAAAACATCTTCGGCCTGCTCACCAAGAGCAGTACGGTCAACCAAGAATAGAACTCGTTTGAATCGGTCGCTCTTAATAAAGCGATAGATCATGCCAAGGATGGTACGGGTCTTGCCGGTGCCGGTAGCCATGGACAGAAGGACAGTTTGCTTACCCTCGATAACGGCCCGTTCTGCTGCCTCAATAGCATTAATCTGATACTTGCGCAGATTCAGTCCATCCGGGTCACGGAGCAGATCGAAAGGCGTATTTTGGAGCGTGGAATTTGCGGCGGCAATATCCTTTTCGAGCTGTTCCATCAGGCCCTGGGGACTGATCCAGCCTTGCAGAGCCTTGGGTGCATTTGCTCCACTACGCAAATCCAGACACCAGATACCAGATTTGGTTTCGATTTGCTTCAGATATTTACGGCCATTGGTAGCAAAGACAAAGGGGACCTTATATGCACCCCACTGGTTGATGATGTACTCCTTGTGTTCCGCCTTGATACCCTTGGCGTATTCCTTGCACTGGTGGTCAATCACAGCGGGAATGTCAATAGCGGCTTTCTTTGCTTCCACAATACCCACGAGCTTAAGTCCAACAAACAGAGCGTAATCTGCATAGCCGTTCTTGCCCACTACAGAATCAGTGGGCCACTCTGCAATGGCAAGATTTCTCCCTTTCTGTGGACGGGTTCCCTTGGAATAGCGCAGATTATTGGTGTCGGCTTCCCAGCCGAATTTGCGGAGCTGCTCGTCAATCAGATAGCGGGTTTCAGCCTCGGAAAGTTCCATGCTCTCGGACGCAGTTTCACCCTTTTCTGCACGTTCCTTGGAGGTCTTGGTAGATGCCGCGGTGGATACTGCCTCGACCTGCTTGGAGAGTGCAACAATCTTTTCCTCCTGCTCTTTAATGATGGACTCATAGTCCGGCTGCACCACATTTTCAGGCATGACAAACGCAGGGGCAATATATCCCCAGTCGCCATATACTTCCATGAACCAAACCGCAAGATTATAGGTCATAGAGAGCAGCGTTTTTGCATCCTCCACAGAGTCTGCACCCGCATGGACCGCATCGTTTCGCGTTTTGCGAAGTGCATACAGGATGTCGTCGATTTTCTTGGGAATCAGGCCTTCGCGCTTCAGCAAGCGAATCCGGTTGGCGTGGGTGTTGTCGATGGTTGGTTCCTTGATATGCTCAAAAGCAAAAATCTCAAGAATCAGCCGCTCACCAAACATACCCAACTTATACAGGCAGGCGTTGGCATCGGAGTAGACATAGCTCTCCGCTACCGCACCGATCTGTGCCAGCGCAGGCCAGTATCTGTTGAGAAATTCAAAGTTGGATTTCATGTGTGTCCTCCTAACTTTAGTAGTGCTTCTGATAAGTTGCTATTATCAGAAGTTGGCGGGCAAAATCAATCAAGATCCTCCGCAAAAAAGTCGCTG
>CABQGZ010000308.1 GCA_902463835.1 uncultured Lachnospiraceae bacterium | reverse complement strand
CTTGTGTTCTGCCGCCAGAATGCGCAGCAGTTCCTCATCCAGAGGCCGCACAAACCGGGCATTGACCAAAGTGCAGTGATAACCCGACTCCTTTAGACGTTCCCGCGCCGCAATGGCCGTCTTCACCATGCTGCCCACCGCCAGAAGGGCGATCTCCGTCTCATCGTACAGCACCTCGCTCTTTCCATACGCCACAGGCGCCCGGAATTCCTGCAGGCCGTCATAGGCTTCTCCCCGGGGATAGCGCACCGCAATTGGGTGTTCAAAGCCCACGGCATATTTGATCATGTCCGAAAGCTCCCATTTATTCTTGGGTGCCAGGATTGTCATGTTCGGTATGGTCGCCAGATAGGACAGGTCGAAAATCCCCTGATGCGTCTCCCCGTCACTTCCCACAAGCCCTGCCCGGTCGATGGCAAATACCACCGGCAGATCCTGGATACACACATCATGAAGAATCTGGTCGTACGCTCTCTGCAAAAAGGAGGAGTAAACCGCAAACACCGGCTTTAAACCTGCCGCAGCCAATCCTGCCGCGAAGGTCACCGCATGCTCCTCAGCGATTCCCACATCAAAAAACCGCTCCGGAAACATATTCCGAAAACGCTTCAAACCGGTGCCGTCCGCCATGGCCGCCGTTATGGCTACCACCTTGTCATCCCGGTCTCCCAGCTTGCGCATCACCGTGGAAAAAATATCTGTGTAATTGGCCTTCGCCTGTTTTTTCGCCGGAAGTCCGGTAGTGATCTCAAAGGAATCTGTCCCGTGGAATCGGGATGGATGACGCTCCGCTGGTAGATAGCCCTTGCCCTTCTGGGTGATGGCATGCACCACCACCGCCCCCTTAATCTTGGCGGCTTCCCGGAATATCTTCACCAACGCCTGTATATCATGTCCATCCACCGGCCCAAGGTAAGTAATTCCCATATTTTCAAAGATCATGCCGGGGATCAGCAGCTGCTTGATGCCGCTCTTCGTTCTGCGTAGCTGTTCCACCATCCGCTCTCCATAGACTGGAATCCTGTTCAGAGAATTGGCAACCCCCGTCTTCAGATCCCGGTAGGCATCCGCTGTCCGCAAGTTTCCCAGGTGTTTGGACAAGCCGCCCACATTCTCGGAGATGGACATGTTATTGTCATTGAGCACAATGATAAAGTTCGAATCCAGCCTGGAAGCGTTATTGAGAGCCTCATAAGCCATTCCTCCGGTCAGGGCTCCGTCACCGATGACAGCCATCACCTTATTGCTGCCACCGGTAATCTCTCTGGCCTCGGCGTAACCAAGTCCTGCGGAGATAGAGGTGGAGCTGTGTCCGGTGTCAAAGCAGTCGCAGCAGCTCTCCTTCCGCTTTGGGAAGCCGCTCATCCCCCCGTACTTCCGAAGCTGGTCAAAGCCCTCTTTCCTGCCGGTCAAAAGCTTGTGGGTGTAGGACTGATGGCCAACATCCCAGATAATCTTATCCTCAGGCAGATTTAAGAACAGGTGCATGGCCATTGTGAGCTCTACCACCCCCAGATTGGACGCAAGATGACCGCCGGTTTTTGCTATCTTTTCAATCAGAAACTCCCGAATCTCATCGGCCAAAAGCTCCAACTCCAGAATCGGCACTGCTTTTATATCATTGGGCTTTTTTATTTTCTCCAAAACCATATTTGTTATTTCTCCCTATGAATCAGATACAGCATGAGCCGTACCAGAAATTCATTTTTCACAACAAGGCTTTCCAGCCGGTTCACTGCCCGCCTGGAGAGTTCTTCCACATCCTTTTTCGATTTTTCCAAGCCCTCCAGGGTCACATACGTAATCTTTTGATTTTTTTCATCGCTGCCGATAGGCTTGCCCAGCACTTCCTGGGTGCTTGTCACATCCAGAATATCATCCTGAATCTGGAAGGCCAGTCCAAGATCAGCCGCCGCCTGCTCCACAACACGCTGTTCATTCCTGGTAGCTCCGGCCAGCACGGCTCCAATGAGCATGGATGCCTCCAGCAGAGCTGCTGTCTTCAGACGGTAAATGAAATCCAGCCGTTCCTTATCCAGCTTCTTGCCGGAATACTCAATATCTACGGTCTGACCGCCGATCATACCGTAGATACCGGCTTTGCCTGCCAGAAGCTTCAGTGCTTTGGCAATGTTGGCATTCTCCGGCTCCAGATCAAAGGCGGTGAGCGCCGTCTCAAAGGCGTAGTTTAAGAGCCCGTCCCCTGCCAGGATACCGAAGGCTTCCCCGTATGCGGCATGAGTGGTTTTCTTGCCTCTGCGATAATCGTCGTTGTCCATGGCTGGTAGATCATCGTGCACCAGAGAATACGTATGTATCATCTCGATGGCGGCCATGAAGGGTTCGATTACCGGGGATTTGCCGCCAAACATACGGTAGGTCTCCTGCATGAGCATGGGGCGGAGGCGTTTTCCGCCTGCAAGGAGACTGTAGTTCATGGCTTCGATGACGATTTTCTGGAATCCTTCCTCCGAGGGGAGGTATTTTTTCAGGATAGTGTCTATGGCGGCGGTACGGCCGCTGATTTCTTGGGTGATGTCCATGGTTTTGGGGTCCTCCATTACTTTCGATTGTTATACGGGACACAGATTCCGCAATCTCTTTTTATTCTATCGTTCCATCTGCATTTAGTATCTGCAGTTTCTTCTCCACTGTATCAATTTTCTCGTTGCATTCCTTTAATTTTCCGATTCCCTGTTGGTATAATGAAAAGGAATCCTCCAGCGATACATCCCGTTGTTGGAGTTGGTCAATGATTCCCTCTACCTCTGTCAGAACTTCCTCCAGAGATTTTTCTTTTTCTTCCATACGCTCTCCTTCTATATAACATTCAGGCGTTCTTCCGGTCTTACGGCTGATACTTTCGCGTCAATCTCTCCGTTCAGCACATGGATGGTCAGATCATCGCCTGGCTTTATGACTGTGGTGTCTGTCACGCTTTTTCCATTGGAATCAGTGACTACCGAATAGCCCTGGGTCAATTTTTTTATTGGGGACAGGCCGTCCAGGGTCTGGGCGCCAAGCTGCATGCGGTGGCGGGCTTCCATTATCTTTCGCTCCATCAGTTCCTGCATTCTTGTCTGCAGATCAGCACAGTACTGGCGTTTGTCGTTGAGGCGGTTCTCAGGGCGCAGCATCTGCAGCGTGCGCTGGTACTGTTTTATTTTTTCCTGGCATGCGTCCAGGTGATCTCCTAACAGGCGGTTCAGGTTCAGGCGGCAGAGGGTCAGACGTTCCGTCAGCTCCCGCAGGTCGTAGACGGCAAGCTCTGCAGCTGCGGAGGGGGTCGGTGCGCGAAGATCCGCCACAAAATCCGCTATGGTGAAGTCTGTCTCATGGCCAACCGCGGAGATGATGGGGGTCTGGCAGGTGAAGATGGCTCTGGCTACACTCTCCTCATTGAAGGCCCACAGGTCTTCCATGGAGCCTCCGCCACGGCCTGCAATGATCACATCCACGCCCAGCGCGTCCAGCGTCTGAATTCCCTTTACGATGCTTGGCGCCGCTCCCTCGCCCTGAACCAGAGCCGGATACAGGATCAACTGTACGTAAGGGTTCCTCCTGCCCGCGATATTCTGGATATCACGGATGGCTGCGCCGGTGGAGGCGGTGACGATGCCGATCCTTTTTGCATACTTTGGAATAGGCTGTTTGTACTCCTGGGCAAACATACCCATCTCGTCAAGCTCCCGCTTTAAGGCTTCGAACTTCTGGTAGAGGAGACCTGCTCCGTCCAAAAGGATCTCTCTGGCATAGAGTTGGTATTTGCCGTCGCGTTCATAGACTGTGATGGAACCAAGGGCGATCACATTGTCTCCATTTTTCATGGGAAAGGTCAGACCCTTCCTGTTTCCTGCGAACATGACAGCTGCCAGTGCACCAGTTTCATCCTTTAATGTAAAATAGATGTGACCAGTGGGATGATATTTACAATTAGATACTTCGCCTTTTACATAGATTTTATTCATCATAAAATCCTGGGCAAACATATTTTTGATATAGCTGTTTACCTGACCTACGGTATATACGTTTTTATTCATGCCAGCTTTGCCAGTATTCCGTTTACAAAGGACGCGGAATCATCTGTTCCGTAGGCTTTGGCAAGCTCTACGGCCTCGTTGATGGCCACTCCTGTGGGAATGTCCTCTTCGAATTTCATTTCGTATACGGCAAGCCGGATCAAGGTCAGATCCACCTTCCCCATTCGGCTGGTCTTCCAGCCTTTTGCCGCATCGTTGATCATCACATCAATCTCGGTTATATGTGCCATGATATCATCGAATTTTTTCTGGATATAGCTAGTATCCTTCTCTTCCTTTTGATCCAGTTCTTCAAAAAACATGGCTAACTGCTGAGGCAGTTCGTCTCTCTCATAGAATTCTGTACGGAACAGCATCTTAAAAATCTGTTCTCTTAATTCCCTTCTGCTCATCCTGTTTCCTCTTTCCATTTGTTATCGTCCATGGCTGAACTGTTGCTTCTATTTTCTGTAAACTGCCTTTGCGAATGGCGTGGGCCGAATTCTCCCCCACTCAGACGCAAGTTTATAAGGGGTGCTACAAAGAATCGACACCGCCGACTTTGTAACACCCCTTATTATACTACATCTTTTCATGAAAATAAAGAAATTTGTTTACTTTTCCTCTGTTCTCTGCCATTCTTTGACAAGAGATTATCCAAAAACGTCCATTTCCTTACTTATTCTTACTCATATCCACTGCCGCAATCCGAATATTAACGCTGCTCACCGAAAGTCCTGTCATATTCTCGATGGCAGTCTTCACCTTCTCCTGCACCTTGGCGGATACCTCCGGAATAGCGTAACCGAATGCGATGTTCAATGCCACATCCACCTTCACCGTATCTTCCGTCACTTCCACCTTGATCCCCTTGGATAGATTCTTCATGCCCAGCTTGCTCACCAGCTCATTGGTGATGTTGCCGGCCATGGAACTGACTCCCTCCACCTCTGTAGCTGCCAGGCCCGCTATGATTGCCACCACTTCATCGGCAATCCGGACTTCTCCCAGCGTATCGTCCTTTATCATATATGC
>CABQGZ010000307.1 GCA_902463835.1 uncultured Lachnospiraceae bacterium | reverse complement strand
AAGGATTATGACTATGAAATCGAGTGCGGTATCGGTCAGGTGGTGGTAGGAGAATCCAGCTACAGCGGATTGGGTGCCAGCAAGAAGATTAAGAATGGCGGAACAAAATTTATGGATATTGAGTGCGGCATAGGGCAGATTGACATTTCTTTTGAAGAATAGCAACAGACTAAGGAGGCATATGTATGGAACAAAAAAGACTTTACAAATCAAAGACGAACCGCGTGTTGTTCGGTGTATGCGGAGGATTGGGAGAATATTTTAATATTGACCCGACGATTATCCGACTGATCATGGTGCTGCTGGGCTGCGGTGCTGGAACCGGGATACTGGCCTATATTATAGCGGCCATCATTGTGCCGGAGCCGTAAGGGCAACGGGGTAAGGCGAAGCAGCAAGAATGCGAAGGAAGAGCGGCCGCGGAGGCGGATCGGAAAAGAGAGCTGGGTATACCATATGAATTTTAGCGTAGTATTGATAGATCGGGAAAAACTTGAGCTGCATGGAAATCTTCATGCAGCTTTGAGTCATTTGTTGGAGGAAATACAAAAGGATCATGTGACAGTGGTGGATATCTCCAGGACGGAGGTCGCGGGGCAGCTGAAAATGCTTGGCGCTGATTTCCGGGATTGTCTTGTGATTGCCGACTGTGAAGAGACTGTGCGGCAGGCGATGGAATGGGATGCGGCAGTGATCGGTTATGCGCCGGATGGAATTCTGTCCCATGTAGACATGATCGTGGAAGGCTTTGAGGAGGTGGATATCCGATTTCTGGAACGGGCATACCAGCGCTTTCATCACATTCCCTGGATCATTCTTGAGACGGAGCGGTGTATTGTTCGGGAGATGACGATAGCGGATGTGGATGCGCTGTACGAGCTTTATCAACCGCCAAAGATGACACGTTATCAGGAGAAATTGCCGGAAGACCGGGATGAGGGAAGGGCGCAGATTCAGGCATATGAGAATATGTATCACTTTTATGGATATGGGATGTGGGCTGTGGTGGAGAAGTGCGCTGGCAGGCTGATTGGACGTGCGGGGCTGGAACACTTAGAGATGAACTGCCTGGGTGAGGCAAACGAGCAGACCGTCGTACGGAAGCCAGGGTGCCTGAACGTAGCCAGTGAGCAGACAATTGTGCCGGAGTTGGGCTACCTGATTGCAGCGGACAAGCAGAATCAGGGCTATGCCACAGAGGTGTGCCGGGCAATTCTTGATTATGCAAGAGAAGAACTGGGCTTTTCTGCCATCTACTGCCGGGTGCACAAGGAAAATATTGCGTCCCTTCGGGTGGCAGAAAAGCTGAAAGATGTGACGATTCTTACGCAAAGCGAAGCAGCCCAAAATCGTGAGGTGCATGGAACACAGAACCTTCCGTGCCAGTGATGGGATTCCAGGAGAGGTAGTGGGGGCTGGAGGCAAGATCGGCGCATTTGTAGAAGTTGGCGCGGATCGTATGCCCGGGGGCAGCTTTAAAATTGGGGAAGAACCGACGGATAAATTGGTAGGGAATCTGATAGGTGATATTCCAGCCGTCTGTCTGGCGTGTAACAACAGGATGGAACAGAGAGTTCACCCAATCAGAATCCTGGGGAATCAGTCTTGTCAGGTTCTGTATGCCGGAGCCAAATCCCAGGAAGAGACAGGTGTTGGGATTGAATTCCATGTTAAAATAGCGGTTGTCACCCTCCATTGGGCAGAAAAAGAATTCCAGACAGCTGTCCTGGCAGGGCTGCCCCAACAGATCGGTCTCCACAGCGCGAATCTCAGATTCAGAGGCAGCAAGCTGTAAAAAGAGTGCAGAATCACTGTAGCAGATTCGTGCAAAAGCTTTCACCTCCGTGGAAGCTGTCATAACAAGCAGGTCAATTGGTATCTTTGGGATGTTCTCCCAGTCAATTTCGAGCCCTTCTGTGACCCGGGGAATATATGCTTCTTTCATGATAGGTCTCCTTTTTTTCTTTCTTGTAATTTACAATATTTTGTTGATTCTGTCAATGGAATTTGGTTCTTTGAGGTGATATACTGAGGCTAGTGAATGAGTGGCAATGAGCAGAAGGAGGTATGAGAGAAAGGAGGTGTAAGTATGGCATTGACAAAGGAAGACTTGTCCGCAATCGCACAGCTTATGGATGTTCGCTTTGACAAAGTGGAAAACCGCCTGGATCGGGTGGAGAGCAGCATTGACAAAGTGGAAGGCCGCCTGGGTCGGGTGGAGAATCGCCTGGATCGGGTGGAGAGCGAAGTAAGCGCACTGAAGGTTGGCCAGGTAGAGATCCGGAAGGATATCACCAGATTGGAAAAGCGTATGGAAGATATTTACGGAAATGTTGTGGACAACTGGGCATCTGTCCGGGAAGCGGAAGTACGGATCGCAAAATTGGAAAAAAAGGCAGGATAACACTGCATTTACAGAAGATAAAGGAAGAAAAAGAGATAAGAAAGAGTTTCGCTTGCGAAACTCTTTTTATCTTATCATTGCATTTTCGGAGAGAATTCATTATAATAAGAAGAATAATCACGAACGGTACCAAAGACAGGAGATTTTTTATGGTGGACATGAAACGGATCGAGAGAGAAGAAGCGGAGGAGAAAGCCAGACAGGCGGAGCACATTAAGCCGACCAAGGAATTTGAGAGCCCTGAGGCTTTGTACAGGGATCTGATTGCCAGCGTCAGGCGCTATCACCCTTCCACAGATATTTCTCTGATTGAAAAAGCATATAAAATCGCATACGAGGCCCATAGGGATCAGGCGCGCAAATCCGGGGAGCCCTACATTATCCACCCCCTTTGCGTGGGCATCATTCTGGCGGAGCTGGAACTGGACAAGGAGACCATCGTTGCCGGACTTCTGCATGACGTGGTGGAAGACACGGTGATGACGGAGGAAGAGATTGCCGCGGAGTTCGGGGAGGAGATTGCCCTTCTGGTGGACGGCGTTACCAAGCTGGGGCAGCTGTCTTACGATGCGGATAAGGTGGAGGTTCAGGCGGAAAACCTGCGGAAAATGTTTCTGGCTATGGCAAAGGATATCCGTGTGATTCTGATCAAGCTTGCGGATCGTCTCCACAACATGCGAACCTTAAAATACATGGTACCGGAGAAGCAGAAGGAAAAAGCCAGGGAGACCATGGATATTTACGCCCCCATTGCCCAACGCCTTGGTATCTCCAAGATTAAGATTGAGCTGGATGACCTTTCTCTGAAATATTTACAGCCCGAAGCCTACTACGACCTGGTGGAGAAGGTGGCAGTGCGAAAGAGCGTCCGGGAGGAATATATCCAGAAGCTGGTGGAGGAAGTAAAGCAGCATATAAAAAATGCAGGGATTGAGGCCGACATTGACGGACGCGCCAAGCATTTTTTCAGTATCTATAAGAAGATGGTGAACCAGCAGAAGACGTTGGATCAGATCTATGACTTGTTTGCAATCCGGATTATTGTAAATTCGGTGAAGGACTGTTATGCGGCCCTGGGTGTGATTCATGAGCTGTACAAGCCCATACCGGGCAGGTTTAAGGATTATATCGCCATGCCAAAGCCCAACATGTATCAGTCTCTGCACACCACACTGATGGGGCCTACCGGTCAGCCCTTTGAGATACAGATTCGAACCTATGAGATGCATCGTACCTCGGAGTATGGTATCGCAGCCCATTGGAAGTACAAGGAAGCCGGGAACGGCAGCAAGGTGGGCAAGAATCAGGAGGAGGAGAAGCTCAACTGGCTGCGTCAGATTCTGGAGTGGCAGAAGGACATGTCCGACAACCGGGAATTCTTAAGTCTTTTGAAAAATGACCTGGATCTGTTTGCGGATACGGTATTCTGCTTTACCCCAAACGGGGATGTGAAGAATCTGCCCAACGGTTCTACCCCTATTGATTTCGCATATAATATTCATTCGGCAGTGGGGAACAAGATGATCGGAGCCAAGGTGAACGGGAAGCTGGTGAACATTGATTATGTGATCCAGAACGGTGACAGGATCGAGATCCTGACTTCTCAGAATTCCAAGGGTCCGAGCCGTGACTGGCTGAATATTGTAAAGAGTACCCAGGCAAAGAATAAGATCAACCAATGGTTCCGCAGCGAATTTAAGGAGGAGAATATCTCCAAGGGCAAGGAGCTTGTGAACCAATACTGTAAGGTAAAAAGTATCAATTGGCCGGAGTTGAATAAGCCGGAGTACCAGCAGAAGATCATGCGCAAGTATGGCTTCCGGGATTGGGAATCCACCCTGGCGGCCATCGGACACGGCGGATTGAAGGAAGGCCAGATCATCAATAAAATGCTGGAATATTATCAGAAGGATCATCAGGCGGTGATCACCGATGAGGATATTCTGAATAGTCTTTCCGGCAATACGGCTTCTGCAGGCAATCGAGGGAAGCAGGAAGCAGCGGCGAAGAAGTCTAAGAGCGGTATTACCGTCAAGGGGCTTACGGATGTGGCGGTGCGCTTTTCCAAGTGCTGTTCCCCGGTGCCTGGGGACGAGATCGTGGGCTTTGTTACCAGGGGACGCGGGGTGTCCATTCATCGGACGGACTGTGTCAACATCATTCACCTCTCCGATATAGAGCGGGCCCGACTGCTGGAGGCAGACTGGGCTGGAGTGGAAGGAGAAGCAGGCCTGTTCATGGCGGAGATCAAGATCTACGGCAATAACCGGACGGGGCTGTTGGTGGACATCACGAGAATCCTGACGGAGCAGCAGATTGACATTGATTCCGTGCACTCCAAGACGAGCAAGCAGGGGATTGCTACCATAACGCTGGCCTTCAATATCAAAGGGAAGGAAGAATTGACCAGTCTGGTGGCGAAGATCCGGCAGGTGGAGAGTGTGATCGATATCGAGAGAACCACCGGATGAGGCAGGAAGGAGAGTTTATGCCTAATATTACAATCGAAACATTTTGTGTAGGCGAGGTGCAGACAAACTGCTATTTTGCAGTCAATAAGACAACGAGGGAGTTGTTGGTGATTGACCCGGGGGCTTCTGCCGGGATGCTGGCGGAAGCGGTGAAGAAGAACGGGTATCAGCCGGCGGCGATT
>CABQGZ010000306.1 GCA_902463835.1 uncultured Lachnospiraceae bacterium | reverse complement strand
GGGACTTGGAGCAAGTACCAGTGAGAAGATTGACGAGATAACCGAGTTGATTGTAGACCAGGTTGGCGGTTTTATCGATCCCATGCTGAATGAGCGTTTGCTGGGCATCCTGTCAACGAAGGAGAATGTGAATCTGGAGACCCTTGGATTTGTTTCGGAAGGGATCCGCAGCTACCGGGCAATCATCACACCTATCGACATTGCGGGAGAGCGGCTTGGAACATTGTTCTATTACCGCCTGGAAGCGCAGTATGACATCGATGATATTATCTTAAGCGAGTATGGTACTACCGTGGTGGGCCTTGAGATGATGCGCTCCGTCAACGAGGAGAGCGAGGAGGAAAGCCGCAAGCTTGCGATTGTCAAATCTGCTATCAGTACCTTGTCCTACTCCGAGTTGGAAGCCATCACCCACATCTTTGACGAGTTGGAAGGCAAAGAAGGAATCCTGGTGGCCAGCAAGATTGCCGATCGGGTGGGAATTACGCGATCTGTAATCGTGAATGCGCTGCGGAAATTCGAAAGTGCAGGGGTGATCGAGTCACGTTCCTCCGGCATGAAGGGAACCTATATCAAAGTTGTAAACGATGTGGTGTTTGAAGAATTGGATAAGCTTCGGAAGCAGAACGGCAATTGAATGCCAGGAGGCAATTGAATGGGTACTTCCCAGATAGGAGTACCCGTTTTTTTATGGTAATTATTACATAAATATTACAAAAGTGTTGACATAGATAACACTTATTGATATAATTTCAAGAGATACAACACAGAGAAGCATATAGAATGAAGAAAAATAGTTTGAGGGGAACTTTGGAGGTTGCAAATGAATGCAAATAGAAAGAGAATCATATCAGCATGTATGGCGGGGGCGTTGATCTTCTCCGCGGCATCTTTTACAGCGGAGGCGCGTGTGAGCGCCGGTGTCACGGCCGCAGTGGGGGAGAGCCTGGCTCTGTCCACCAGCGCCTATAAGGCAGCCGGAAGTCTGCCGAGGACGGCCCAGCCAGAGACGACAGCGGTGGAAGCTCCGGCAGAGCCTGTCACCATCTGCGGATATACCAATCTTGGCGTTGCGGATGTGAACAATCATCTGAATATCCGTGAGGCGCCGGGGGAGGATAAGAAGCTGGTAGGGAAGCTTCCCAAGAACGGCGGTTGTGAGATTTTAGAGACGGCGGGCGACTGGTATAAGATTAAGTCCGGAAAGGTTACCGGTTATGTGAAGGCGGAGTATCTTTTGACGGGGGAGGCTGCAGCGGCAAGAGCCCAGGAAGCCAAGTCTGTTGTTGCAACCACCAATGCTATGACTGTATATATCCGCACGGAGCCCAACACGGAATGTACGATCTGGACAGCCATGCCCGAGGGCGAGGATATCCAGGTGGTGGAGGACATGGGAGAATGGATCAAGGTGGATCTGGACGGTGAGACATGCTACGTGTATTCCAAATATGTAGACATCTCCGAGCAGCTTCCCAAGGCGGCAACTTTGACGGAAGTACAGCACGGGAAGGGCGTATCCAGTGTACGGGCAGAGCTTGTGAACTACGCCTGCAAATTTGTGGGTAACCGCTATGTGTGGGGCGGAACAAGTCTTACCAACGGCGTGGATTGTTCGGGATTTACCATGCAGGTATACGCGAAATACGGAATCTCTCTTCCCCACCATGCCCCTCCTCAGGCCGGCTATGGAACAAGAATCAAGAGCTCGGAAGCCAAACCGGGCGACCTTTTCTTCTACAGCAAGGGCGGAAGCATTAACCATGTGGCTATCTATATTGGCAATGGACAAGTAGTCCATGCAAGCAACCCCAAGAGCGGTATTAAGATATCCAATGCCTATTACCGCACACCAAGCCGTGTGGTTCGGCTGTTGAAGGATTAAGGGCTGAACTGCTAACAAAAAAATAATGGTTTACAACTAAAAAACCTTGTGCTATAATAAAACAGCATGAGCAAAGCCCCTATTCAGTAAACGGACACTCCGACCTTTACTTAATAGTACATGCTTTCTGGGCGATTATATAATTCAAGGAGGTTATCGTAATGATAGCAAAGGAAAAGAAACAGGCAATCATTGCCGAATATGCAAGAACACCGGGCGACACAGGTTCACCGGAGGTTCAGATCGCTATTTTGACTGCAAGAATTCAGGAACTGACAGATCACCTGAAGGATCATCCGAAGGATCATCACTCCAGAAGAGGACTTCTGAAGATGGTTGGACAGAGACGTGGTTTGTTGACCTACTTAAAGAGCATTGATATCGAGAGATATCGTTCTCTGATTGAACGTCTTGGCATCCGGAAATAGTAGAAAAGGTAGAGCGGAGTTTCTTCCGCTCTATTTTTGGTGGCATGGGAGCATTGCTGTTTTGCTTGTGGCAGCGTGCAGGATATCCCATGCCGCCAGAACGTTTTACAGGAAGTGGCAACCAGACAGAAGAGATATCCCGAGACCACTGATATGCACAGAAATCTTAGAACGCATGGCGAATCGTTGCAGATTGGATTTTTAATCTGCGTCGTTTCTGTATATATCAGTAGTTTCGGTATCTTCTGTCAACAATATAATTATAAAAGGAGATACAATATGTACAAGAGTTATTCCATGGAACTGGCAGGCAGAACACTGACCGTAGATATCGGCAGAGTCGCAGCTCAGGCAAACGGCGCCGCTTTTATGCACTATGGCGACACCGTAGTATTGTCTACCGCAACAGCGTCGGACAAGCCCCGGGAGGGAATTGATTTCTTCCCATTAAGTGTAGAGTTTGAAGAGAAGATGTACGCGGTAGGGAAGATTCCAGGCGGCTTCAACAAGAGAGAGGGCAAGGCGTCTGAGAATGCAGTGCTCACCGCCCGGGTGATCGATCGCCCCATGCGTCCTTTGTTCCCCAAGGATTACCGGAACGATGTAACCCTGAACAACCTGGTTATGAGCGTAGATACCCAGTGCCGCCCGGAGCTGGTGGCTATGTTGGGGAGTGCCATCGCAACCAGCATTTCCGATATCCCCTTTGCAGGCCCTTGTGCCACCACCCAGATCGGTATGATCAACGATTGCTTTATCATCAATCCGACCCAGGAGGAGTGGAAGAACGGCGATCTGAATCTGACCGTTGCATCTACCAGTGAGAAGGTGATCATGATCGAGGCCGGAGCCAACGAGATTCCGGAGGAGAAGATGTTGGAAGCCATTTATCTGGCTCATGATGTGAATCAGACGATCATCGAATTTATCAACAAGATTGTGGCTGAGGTAGGTAAGCCCAAGCACACCTACACCAGCTGTGCGGTGCCGGAGGAACTGTTCGCGGCCATCAAGGAGATTATTCCACCAGCAGAGATGGAGGAGGCCGTATTTACCGATGAGAAGCAGAAGCGGGAGGAGAATATCCGCGCCATCACCGACAAGCTGGAGGAAGCCTTCGCTGACAATGAGGAGTGGCTGGCAGTGCTGGGAGAGGCAATCTACCAGTATCAGAAGAAGACAGTCCGCAAGATGATCTTAAAGGACAGAAAGCGCCCGGACGGACGTGCCATCGGCGAGATCCGTAAGCTGGCTGCTGAGGTAGATATTATTCCGAGAGTCCATGGCTCTGCCATGTTCACCCGGGGACAGACCCAGATCTGTGATGTGGTGACTCTGGCTCCTCTCTCTGAGGTTCAGAGACTGGACGGACTGGATGAGAATGAAGTAAATAAGCGTTATATGCATCACTATAATTTCCCCAGCTACTCTGTGGGAGAGACAAAGCCAAGCCGCGGACCGGGACGGCGGGAGATCGGCCATGGCGCGCTGGCGGAGCGGGCATTGATCCCGGTACTGCCCAGCGAGGAGGAATTCCCCTATGCGATCCGTGCCGTATCTGAGACATTTGAGTCAAACGGCTCTACTTCCATGGCCTCCACCTGTGCTTCCTGCATGGCTCTGATGGCTGCTGGAGTTCCCCTTAAGAAGATGGTAGCAGGTATCTCCTGCGGTCTTGTGACAGGGGATACGGACGACGATTATATCGTGCTCACCGATATCCAGGGTCTGGAGGACTTCTTCGGAGACATGGACTTTAAGGTGACTGGTACCAGAGAAGGTATCACAGCGATTCAGATGGATATCAAGATTCATGGTCTCACCAGACCGATCGTGGAGGAAGCCATTGCCAGAACGAGAGAGGCAAGACTGTTCATTATGGACAATGTAATGTCCAAGGCTATCGCAGAGCCCCGGAAGGAAGTTGGCACTTACGCGCCAAAGATCATCCAGATGCAGATCGATCCTCAGAAGATCGGCGATGTGGTTGGTCAGAGAGGAAAGACTATCAATGCCATTATCGATGAGACTGGCGTGAAGATCGATATCAATGACGACGGATTTGTATCGATCTGCGGCACCGAGCAGGAGATGATGGACAAGGCTGCAGACATGATCCGCACCATTGTGACGGATTTTGAGGAAGGCCAGATCTTTACCGGAAAGGTAGTCAGTATCAAGGAATTTGGAGCATTTATCGAATTTGCGCCCAGCAAGGAAGGCATGGTTCATATCTCCAAGATTTCCAAGAACCGTATCAACCGGGTGGAGGATGTACTTACCTTAGGCGATATGGTGACTGTTGTGTGCCTTGGCAAGGATAAGATGGGACGGATCAGCTTCAGTATGAAGGATGTTCCGGCGGATAAAAAGTAGTAAGTAGCAGAATGCTTTAAAAATAGGCAAAGGGGTCGCCCGGCAGAAAGGGTATCCCATATCAGACGCGCTCTCGCTCCGTGCACAAACGTAGCGGACACTAAGCTCGCAGGTTATTTTATGACCAGCTTGCTAAGTGCCGACGTTTTGCAAGGGTCTGATATGGGATACCCTTTCTGCCGGGCTCTGTTTTTGCGGTTGAGGACTTTCTGCCGGGCTCGATTTTGGATGGTTGGGGAGCACACCATTTTGAGGGGTGCATATGATAAGAGAAAGAGATGATTATGAAGATTCCAATGGGATCTTTTGGAATAAAAGGGTGCGATGGACAGAGTAAAAGAGATTTTGAATGCTTCTTATGCCTATCGGCGGGGG